>VGRA01000812.1 GCA_016875515.1 Deltaproteobacteria bacterium
CCCTGCGCCAGGCACGCCCGGACAATGCGCTGGATGCCGGCGCTGCGGATGGCGTCCAGGGGCGAGCCCTCCGCCCCGTGCTGCGCGAGCAGCGCCCGGGCGTCCTGCTGCGGCAGCTCGCGCCCCGCCGCGGCGGCCACCGCGCGCTGCGCCAGCGCGGAAAGCTCCGGCGGGAGCGCCTCGAAGAAAGCAGCCTGCTCCTCGGCCAGGAGGGCCGCAATGGCCGTGGCCAGCGCCCGGCACCCCTGCCGGTCGGCGAGCGTGTACAGCTCGCGCGGCTTGAGCATCAGCAGATCAGAGAACTTCCAGAGCGTCCCGGCGGAGGCCTGCTGGAGCAGCCCCTCCAGCTTCCAGCGGATGATCCCCAGCACCCCGGGGGGCAGCTCGTCCCGCACCGCCACGGCGGAGGGGGGAAGGTGGAGGCGCACGGCGTCCGCCAGCGCCACCGGCAGCGCGCGCAGGATGAGCTCGCGCAGGGCGGAACGCTCGCGGGCCAGCAGCCCGGCCAGGAGCTCGGGCTCTGCGCTCCACAGGTGTCCCTTGCGCGCGGTGACGAGCCGCTTGATCTCCTGCACGAGCAGGTGGATCCGCCGCTCCCGCGGGATCTCCAGCATCTTCCCCGCGCGGTGGCGGAGCACCGCGGCCTCCTCCTCCGGGAGGTGGCCCAGCACGGGGAGCGCGTCCTGGCCGCCGAACGTCACGGCGGTCAGCAGCATCATGGTCTGGCGGCGGGAGAGGGACGCGAAGAGCTCTTCCACGCAGCGTGCCAGGCGGCCCGCGCGGGGACGCTCAGGCCTCCGGGGGCCGCGTGCGGGTGCGCGGCTGCGGGGCCGGGGCTTCCCCGCCCCCGAGCAGCGACCAGGTGGTGTAGCCGGCCAACGCCAGGATGATGAGGCTCAGGGTGCCCAGGAGGATCTTGAACGTCGTTGCGCTCTCGGCCGTCATGCGCAGGCCGAGCACGTCCTGCAGCCGCCCCTTGCCGCTGCCGTCCACCGCGGGGCGGGCGGCGGCGGTCATGATGACGGTGACGCTCCTGGTGTCCATCTGCTCCACCGCGGTGGAGACGAAGGCCTTGATCTGCGCCTCGTCCAGCGGCGGCTTGTCCCCTTCCAGCCGGTACTTCACGAAGACGGACGCCGAGGGGCGAGGCCGGTTCTCCGGCTGGGTGAGATCCGTGGCCTCGGGGATCATCACGATCACGCGCGACTCCAGCACCCCGTCCACCTTGTTGAGGGCGTTGGAGATCTCCCCGCCCACCGCCTCGAGGAACATGGCGCGCTCCTCGGTCTGCGTGGGGATCATCCCCTTGCCCTTTCGGAAGTCGCTGAAGCCGCCCTGCGCGGGGCGAGGCAGGGAATACTCGCGGAGCAGCTTGGCGGACTGCGCGTAGTCCGCGCGCGGCACGGAGATCACGTAGCGCGGCTCGTTGCCCCCCTCCTCGCGCTCCTTGCGCGCGTGGATGCCGTTCTCGTTGAGCACCACCATGATGTCGTTGGCATCCTGCTCGCTGAGATCATGCTGCAGGTTGTCCACCACGCAGCCGGCAAGGCATGCCAGGGCCAGCGCGAGCGGGAGGATGCGGGCGTGAGGCGTCATGAGGCCCTGAACCATACCCCAGAAAACGAAAAGCAGAGGCGGCGGGTATTTCCTGCCCCGCTCCGCCTCTGCCCTTGGCCCGGGACGGCCCGCAGGCCGCCCAGTACCCGCTACACCTGCGTCTTCAGGGTGTCCTTCAGCCCCGAGGTGGCCTTCTCCACCACCTT
>VGRA01000813.1 GCA_016875515.1 Deltaproteobacteria bacterium
CCGCCTGCCAGACCTACGACTTCGAGCCGGTGGAGCCGCTCGCCCTGGCAAAGACGAACCAGGTCAAGAAGGTGGTGGCGCGCAAGAGCAAGCCCAACCTGATGCTGGTGGTGGACAAGTCCGGGTCCATGAAGGACGAGACCCCTCCCCGCATCAGCGAGCTGCAGCGGGCCATGGTCGGCACGTCCGCGGACGGCTTCCTGACCTCCCCCGTTACCGCGACGGTGGGGCGCATGGGACTTGCCGTCTTCCCCACCGCCTCGGGTTCCAACCCGTGCGGTACGGGGAAGATGATCTACGACATCGTCAACGCACCGGCAGACGAGGAGGCCGCGCTCTCCACGGCGTCCCAGCAGATCGCCGCGTTCATCCAGGGCATGGGGCCGAGCGCGACCAACCCGGACCAGCAGGTGAGCGGCGGAACGCCCACCGCGGCAACCCTTGCGCTCATCGGGAGCCTCCCCAGCTTGAACACCGAGGAGCGGGATGACTTCATCCTTCTGCTGACGGACGGGTTGCCCAACTGCAACGCGGGTTTGCAGGGCAACCAGTGTATCGTCTGTGCGGACGGAAGCCCGCCGCCCTGCAGCCCGGACGCCCGCAGCTGCCTGGACGACGCGTCCGCGGTGACGCAGATCCAGTCGCTCAACTCCCGCGGCGTCCGCACCATTGTCGTAGGCTTCGGCAGCGACACGGCGGGGACGCTTGCCGCCCCGCCGCTCAACGCCATGGCCGAGGCGGGCGGCATGCCCCGCAAGTGCGTCAAGCCGGACGGCTCCCGCGACCCGGCCCTCTGCGGCAGCGAGTCCTGTGACGCCGCCACGAACGTCTGCGCCACACGCTTCTATAAGTCGAAGAACGCCTCGGAGTTGGCGGCCGCCCTGCAGCAGATCACGACGCTCGTGGGCGCGGGAAACCCCTGCGAGTACGCGCTGGACTCGGTGCCCAGCACGCCCGAGTTGCTCCAGGTCACGCTTGCTGCCGGCACGTCGGACGCGCAGGGGAACGTGAAGTGGGACGAGCCGGTCCTCCAGAAGTCCAGCACCGACTACACGTACGCGGACGGCAAGGTCACCTTCATCGGCGGTACCTGCAGCCGGATCCTCGGCGCCACGCCGACCAAGCCGGTCAACGTGGAGTTCGGCATCATCCAGGCGCTGTAGGACGCGCCGGCCGGGCGCCCCGCGCTCCAGCGCTGCCCCCGGAGCGGAAGGACCGCGTCCGGTCAGTTGATGGGCGACGTGGTGGGCCCCTGGACCGATTGGGCCTCCCACCGGAAGTTGTCCACCAGGACGGCCGAGTCGTAGATGTGGTCCTCCTCGTCCAGGATGGCGAACTGCAGCTGGATGGTCTCCCCCGGCTTCACCGGCGCGCGGGTGGTGAGCCAGCCGGAGCCGCCACCCATGGGGCGCAGGCCGTCGCTCTTGTCGTAGCCCGTGCCCGCCAACTGCGGCACGAGCGTCGCGTTGCAAGGGGCCCCCGGGGCCTCCACCGGGTCCGGCTGGCACACGATGAAGTAGTTGTTGTTCACCGAGACCTCCTTACCGTTGCCGTCGAAGGAGACATTGCCGCGGCGGCAGCCCGTCTCCCCCTGTACGGCACAGCTGGATGCCGCGAACTGGCCCGGCAGCCCCTGGGACGTCAGCACGGCGACGAAGCGGTCGTTGAAGGGCGAGCCGACGTACTCAGGGAACTCGGCAGAGAAGAAGGCGAAGTCGAAGCTGAAGCTCTTCGCGTTCTGCGGGACCTTGAGGGT
>VGRA01000814.1 GCA_016875515.1 Deltaproteobacteria bacterium
GCTCGCCCGGCAGGCGGTGGAGGGGGGCCTGGCCGAGTGCGTGCTCGCGGTGGGCTTCGAGCAGATGGAGAAGGGGGCGCTGGCCTCCAAGTACAACGACCGGACCAACCCGCTGGACCAGCACGTGGACGTGATGAACCGCGCGCAGGGCTTCGGCGGGGCCCCGCCTGCCGCGCAGATGTTCGGCGGGGCAGGGCGCGAGTACCGCTGGCGGTACGGGACGAAGCGCGAGACGTTCGCGAAGATCTCCGAGAAGGCCCGCAAGCACGCCAGCCGGAACCCCTATGCGCTGTTCCGCGAGGTGCTCTCCGTGGAGCAGGTGATGGCGAGCGACGAGGTGTTTGATCCGCTCACCCGCTTCCAGTGCTGCCCGCCCACCTGCGGCGCGGCCGCGGCACTCTTGTGCTCGGACGACTTCGCGAAGCGGAAGGGGCTCTCCCGGCCCGTCAACATCGCGGCGCAGTCCATGAAGACCGACTTCCCGTCATCGTTCACCGAGGACTCCATGATCAAGATGGTCGGCTTTGACATGGCGGCCGCGGCGGCGAAGGAGGTCTACGAGAAGTCCGGGGTCTCCCCCGCGGACGTGGACGTGGTGGAGTTGCACGACTGCTTCACCGCCAACGAGCTGCTCACCTACGAGGCCATTGGCCTGTGCGGGGAGGGGCAGGCGGAGAAGTTCATCTGGGAGGGGGACAACACCTACGGCGGCAAGGTCGTGGTGAACCCCTCCGGCGGGCTTCTCTCCAAGGGCCACCCTCTGGGGGCCACGGGCCTGGCGCAGTGCACGGAGCTGGTGTGGCATCTCCGGGGGCAGGCCGGTGAGCGCCAGGTGCCGAACGCGAAGGTTGCCCTCCAGCACAACCTGGGGTTGGGCGGGGCCTGCGTCATGACGGTCTACCGCCGGGACTGAAGGCAGGCGGGGTGGCGGCCCGCTGACGAAACCCGCAACTTCCCGTTGCAGCGCAAAAACTCTGGATTAGGTCTAAACCGCGCATGGATCAAAGCCTCGTGCAGCGCCTCCGGGCGCACGGCATCCAACCCTCGGCCCAGCGGCTGGCGGTGGCGGACTACGTCCTTGAGACGGACAGCCACCCCTCGGCGGACGAGATCTGGGAACGCGTCCAGGGGACGCTGCCCATGCTGTCCCGCGCAACCGTGTACAACACCCTCAACCTCTTCGCGGAGAAAGGTCTGGTGCGGGAGTTGGTACTGGCCCCGGGACGGGTGGTGTTCGATCCCCGGCTGGATCCGCACCACCACTTCGTCGACGACGAGTCAGGCGCCATCGAGGACGTTCCCTGGGAGGCAGTGGAGGTGGGAGATGCCACCCGGCTCAAGGGTTACGAAGTACGTGAGTACATGGTCGTCATGCGGGGGCGGAAGCTCGGCGGCCCCCGCGGCGGTGCCGGTAGGGGCCGCGAGAGCACGCGCTGAGTCATTCACGCAGTACCAACCACGGAGAGAGACACACCATGCTGGTTCCCGGTCAGAAGGCCCCCGAGTTCAACGCCGTCGCTTGCGCGAGCGTTGAGAAGGGCAATGAGTTCAAGAACGTTTCGAGCAAGGACTTCGGCGGTAAGTGGATCGTCCTCTACACCTACCCCAAGGACTTCACCTTCGTGTGCCCCACGGAGATCGTGGAGTTCGACCGCAAGGCCAAGGACTTCGCGGACCGCGGCGCGGTGGTGCTCGGCGGCTCCACGGACAACGAGTTCAGCCACCTGGCCTGGCGGAAGGACCACGAGGACCTGA
>VGRA01000815.1 GCA_016875515.1 Deltaproteobacteria bacterium
GAAGAAGGCCGTCTCCACCCCCAGGGCCCGCAGCGCCCGGCACAGCCCCAGCCCCGTCTTGCCCGCGCCCAGAAGGGCGCACCGGCCCGTGGAACGGATGGCCGGCACGCGCGAGAGGTGGCGGGCCTTGAGCCCCAGGTGCGCTGCGGGGGCGTAGCGCGGGTCCGTCCGCGTGAGCCGCCCGCCGCTGTCCCGCCAGCGGAAGAGCACCCGCGGCAGGTTGACGAGCGCGTGGCCCGCGGACAGCAGCTCCAGCCACAGCCCGTAGTCCTCCGGGAGCCCGTCGTCCGCGTAGCCGCCCAGGGTCCGCAGCAGCCCCGCGCGCACCGTGGCGGCCGGGTGGCACAGCGGGCTCTCCACCAGCCGGTCGTGGAACAGCCTCGCGCTGTCCGTCAGCCCGTTCATCCACGCCTCGTAGGCGCGCATGTTGGGGCTGACGGGCTGGTCGTCGCGGAAAATCTCCACCTGGGTCCCCACCGCGGCCAGGGACGGCGTGCACTCGAGCGCGTACACCGAGGCCCGGATGCGCCCCGGCAGCGACTCGTCGTCCGCGTCCATGCGGGAGATGAAGGCCCCGCGGCAGTGGGCGAGCCCCGCGTTGAGCGCCGCCGAGATGCCCCGCCCGGGCCCCGGCACCGCGCGGATGCGCGCGTCCGCGCGCGCCAGTTGCTGCAGCAGCGCGCCGCTGCCGTCCGTTGACCGGTCATCCACGGCCACCAGCTCGTCCGAGGGGCCCAGCTCGGGCAGCACCCCGCCCACCGCGGCCTGCAGCGTGGCGACGGCGTTTCGGACGGGCAGGAGCACGGAGACCTTCACCATCCGTGTAGAGTGCCACGCGGCATGCCGGACGCGAGCCCACCTGCCCTCGACGAGGCCACGCCGGACGAGGCCCGGCTGCTCGAGGCCGTGCGCGCCGGGCGGGATACCGTGGCCTTTGACCGGCTGGAGGCGGCGTGGCTCGCGCGGGGGGCCTTCCGGTCGCTGGCGTCGCTCTACCGCGAGCGTGCCGGGGTGGCGCGCCGGCTGCCCTGGCGGATGGAGCTGCTGGCCCGGCTGGCGGAGCTGCTGGAGGCGGAGCTGGAGGACGTGGAGGGGGCCGCGGCCGTGTACGGGCAGATGGCGCAAGAGGGGGACGAGGCCGCGCTCGAGGACCAACTGAGGCTGCTGCGCGCCCGGGGGGACCGCAGCGGTGTCTGGCGCGCGCTGGACCTCGCCGTCGAGCGGGCGCGGGTCCGCGAGGCGCGCTGCCAGGCGCTCACGCGCCGGGGGCAGGCGGCGTTGGAGGCAGGCGAGCTCGCGGCGGCCCGGGCGGACTTCGCGGCAGTGCTGTCCCTGGAGCCCGGCCACCTAGATGCGATCACGGGGGTGTCCCAGCTGCTCCCGGCAGAGGAGCCACCCGCGCCGCTGCTGGCGCTGGAGGCCGCCGTGGGACAGACCGGCCCGGGGGCGCAGAGGGACGAGCGCTTCCGGAAGCTCGCGCGCCTCGCGGATGCACGGCCGGACTGCGGCTGGCTCTCCCTGCGCGCCTGGCGTGCGCTCGCCGCCTCCCAGCCCACCGACGCAGAGGCCACCGAGCGGCTCACCGCGCTGCTCTCCGGCCCGGGCAGCGAGGTGCAGCTGGTGCCGGTGCTGCAGGCCCGCATCGGCCGTGTGCCCCGGGGGGAAGGGGCCCGCGCCCTGCGCCACCAGCTCGTCCGCGCGCTCGACGCGCTGGGCCGCGCCGAGGCCGCGCTCGAGGCGCTGCGGGACGCCG
>VGRA01000816.1 GCA_016875515.1 Deltaproteobacteria bacterium
CGAGCGCCGCGTCGTCCGAGGCGTTCTCCAGCGCCTCCACGATGAGCCGCCCCACCACCGCCATCTCCGCCTCCTTCATGCCGCGGGTGGTGAGCGCCGGGGTGCCCACGCGGATGCCGGAGGTGACCATGGGCTTCTCCGGGTCAAAGGGGATCATGTTCTTGTTGACGGTGATGCCCGCCCTGCCCAGGGCCGCCTCCGCCGCCTTGCCGGTGATGCCCTTGGGGCGCAGGTCCAGCAGGGCGAGGTGGTTGTCCGTGCCGCCGGACACCAGCCGCACGCCGCCCCGCTGCAGCGCCTCCGCCAGCGCGCGGGCGTTGGCCACCACCTGCTGCTGGTACAGCTTGAACTCCGGCCGCAGCGCCTCCTTGAACGCCACCGCCTTGGCGGCGATGACGTGCATGAGGGGCCCGCCCTGGACGCCGGGGAAGACCTGGCTGTTGACCGCCTTGAGGTGCGGCTCCTTGCACAGCACGATGCCGCCGCGCGGCCCGCGCAGCGTCTTGTGCGTGGTGCTGGTGACGAACTCCGCGTACGGCACCGGCGAGGGGTGGACGCCGGCGGCCACCAGCCCCGCGATGTGGGCCATGTCCACCATCAGCGCGGCCCCCACCTCGTCTGCAATCTCCTTGAACCCGGCGAAGTCCAGCACCCGCGGGTAGGCGGACGCCCCCACCACCAGCACGCGGGGCTTGTGCTCCCGGGCCGCGGCGCGGGCGGCGGCCATGTCGATCCGCTCCGTCTGCGGGTCCAGCCCGTAGTGGACCACCTTGTAGAGCTTGCCGGAGAAGTTGAACTGCGCCCCGTGGGTGAGGTGGCCGCCGGAGTTGAGATCCAGGGACAGGAGCGTGTCCCCCGGCTTCATCAGCGCCATGTAGGCGGCCATGTTGGCCTGGCTGCCCGAGTGGGCCTGGACGTTGGCCCCCTCCGCCCCGAACAGCGCCTTCGCCCGCTCGATGGCCAGCGTCTCCGCCTGGTCCACCACCTCGCAGCCGCCGTAGTACCGCTTGCCGGGGTACCCCTCGGCGTACTTGTTGGTCAGCGTGCTGCCCATGGCCTCCATCAGCGCGGGGCTGGCGAAGTTCTCCGAGGCAATGAGCTCCAGCCCCTCCTCTTGGCGGACGGTCTCCGCGCGCACCAGCGCGGCGATCTCCGGGTCCACCTCCGACAGCCTCTTCGTGTTCTCGGCCATGGCGCTTCTCCTTGGATGTCCATGCAACGGCGGGGAAAACCCGCGCGGCTCAGCGCTCCCCGTCCAGCGCGTTCAGCTTCTCCACCCGCTGCGCGTGCCGCCCGCCCTCGAAGGGGGTGGCCAGGAACGCCTCCACGATGGCGCGGGCCATCCCCGGCCCCACCACGCGCTGGCCCAGGCACAGCACGTTGGCGTCGTTGTGGGAGCGGGCCATGCGGGCCTCGAACTCGCTCGTGCACAGGGCGGCGCGCACGCCCTTCACCTTGTTGGCCGCCATGGACATGCCAATGCCGGTGCCACACACCAGCACGCCCAGGCCCCCGGAGGCGGCCACGCTGCGCGCCACGTCCCGCCCGAAGTCGGGGTAGTCCACGGACTGGGCCGAGTGGGCCCCCAGGTCCGTCACGTCATGGCCCGCCGCGCGCAGGTCCTCCACCAGTTCGTTTTTGAGGGTGAAGCCCGCGTGATCGGAGGCAACGCAGATTCGCATGGGGCCCTCCCGTGGGGCCGCGCCGCGCGGCCAAGGAGCGGCCGGGCGGCCCTAGGCCCGGTACCGC
>VGRA01000817.1 GCA_016875515.1 Deltaproteobacteria bacterium
CGCCTCCTTCCGGAGGCGCTCCACTTCGTCGTCGGCCAGGCCGAAGGAGGCCTGCAGCATGTCCAGCACCCGCGCCTCGGCCGGCGAGGGCTTCCCCGAGGCCTGCGCAATGCGGGCGGCCAGCCGGAAGGCCTTGAGCCGCTGCGTGTGGGTGACGATGCCGAAGGCCAGCACTGCCAGGCGCTGCGGCAGCCCGTCGCGGGTGAGCGCCTCGCCCGCGGCGGTGACGTAGTCCTGCGCCCTCTGTGGGGAAACGTCGTGGAAGAGCGGGTCCGCGGCGAAGCTCTCCACCAGCGCGCGCACCTCGTCCGTCTTGAGCACGCCGTCCGCGGCGGACACCATCACCATCACCTCGGCGTACAGCCGCTCAAGCGGCTGGGCGAGCGCCTCGGCCATGCAGCCGCCGCCCTGCACCACGCCGAACGCCCCCTGCACCTCCTCCTCGGAGATGCCCAGCCCGGCCTGCAGCGTCTTGAGCAGGCCAATCTCCGCCTTGTCCGTGCGCCGGTCCGCGAACGCCACCGCGGCGGCCAGGCCGAAGGCGAGTACCCGGTTGGGGTGGTCCGGCAGCCGGGCCCGCAGGGAGGCCATCACCTCGTCCAGGCGCCCTGCGCCTGCCAGCCGGGCCGCCCCCTCTTCCACAAGCGCCTTGAGCTCCCCGGGGCGCGTCCCCTTGAACTCCGAGCGCGACATCACCCGCCCGAGCAGGGACTCCAGCTCCACCTGGGACACCTCGCCGTCCGCGGCGGCGGCCAACAGCATGGCCTCCACCAACGCCGCGTTGCGCTCACGCCGAGCCGCTACAGCCTGTTCACGAGCCATTCGTCCTCCTTCGCCCCTGCGCCCGCCTCCGCGGGGTAGAGCGGGTTGCCCTGGAGCTTCTTGTCCAGCAGGTGCGTGGGCCGCACGTTGGTCATGGCCGTCAGCACGCTGCTGCGCACGTTGGGGATTTCACGCGCCAGGTCGTCCACCAGCTTCGCCATCCGCTTGCGCTTGAGCTCCTCCTGGCTGCCGCACAGGTCGCACGGGATGATGGGGAAGCCCTTCAGCTCGGCGAAGCGGGCAATGTCCTTCTCCGCGCAGAAGGCGAGCGGGCGGATGACGGTGTTGCGGCCGTCGTTGGAGTGGAGCAGCGGGGGCATGCTCTTCAGCGCCCCGGCGTAGAAGAGGTTGAGCAGCAGCGTGCCCACCATGTCCTCGCGGTGGTGCCCCAGGGCAATCTTGTTGCAGCCCAGCTGCACGGCGGCATTGTAGAGGATGCCCCGCCGCAGCCGGCTGCAGAGCGAGCACTGGGTCGCCCCCGGCTCCAGCTTCTCCTTCACGATGGTGAAGGTGTCCTCCTTGAGCATCCTGTAGGGGTAACCCTCGCGCTCGAAGTACTCCACCAGCAGGTGGCCGGGAAAGCCGGGGTGGCCCTGATCCAGGTTGACCGCCAAGAGCTCGAACTTCACCGGGGCCCGGCGCTGCAGCTCCCGCAAGAGGTACAGCAGGGTGTGGGAGTCCTTCCCCCCGGACACCCCCACAAGGATGCGGTCCCCCGCCTCCACCAGCTGGAAAACAGAGATGGCCCGGCCCACGTGGCCCAGCAGGACCTTCTCCAGGCGGGCGGTCTCGACGGCGTCGATCATGGAAGCCGTTCCATCATGGATCGTCCCGGGGAAAAAAACCCGCCCGCCGGGGGCCGGGGGTAGGTACAACCACCCCCCATGCAGCCGTTTCAGCAGGCCCCTGAGGACATCCGGACGGT
>VGRA01000818.1 GCA_016875515.1 Deltaproteobacteria bacterium
CCACCAGCTCCATGGAAAGCCCCTTGCCCAGCCGGGTGTCCACGGTGGTGACCTTCCCGGCGTCCCGGGAACCGCTGTTGTTCACGTTGGTCCAGCCTTCGTCCTCCAGCTTGCCAATGAGCAAGCGGTTGCAGGTGCCGCCGTCGCAGGCGCGCGCGTCGAACCACGCGAGCGCATGGCACCCGCACGAGTCGCAGTCGCACCGGAGTATTGCCGGGCCGCTCGCGCGGTAGCCGCTGAGGGTCACCGTGGAGGCCGGGGCGAGCACCTCGTCCAGCGTCCCGTCCGCGCGCACCCGCCGCGCCCGCACCGAGTCCCCCTGCTCCCATGCGACCACCAGGGCCCTGCGGTCCCCGGTGCCGAACGGTACGGCCACTGGCATGTCGGGCTGTCCGTCCTGTTCCACCCACTGCGCCACGTCCGAGTCCACGTTGCCGTCGCAGTCGTTGTCCTGCGAGTCGCAGATCTCACTGGTGGGGTTGGTCGCCCCCTCGCACTGACCGAACTGGCCATCCTGCCCGCACGTCCGCGTCCCCTCCTCGCACGTCCCCACGGAGCTCCCGCAGGCCACCTTGTCCCCGGGGGTGCAGACCCGCCCCTCGCCGGCCACGCAGCGTCCCGCCACGCAGCCGTACCCGGACAGGCAGGGGTGGTCCGCGTCACAGCTCCGCGGACGCTCCGACTCCAGCTCCGACAGCGAGGGAACGAGGCAGGCGCTGAGCAACAGCGAGAAGAGAACGGGCAGGACGGGAGAGGCTTGCCGATTCACCGGGACACCAGGAGCGTGATGAGGGCCGCCGCGGCGGCGGTACCGGCGGCGGCGAACGCGATGTTGGCAGCGAACGCCTGGGACGAGGCGGTGCCGAGCGCCGTGGCGGTGTCGCTCTGGAACTCTGCCTTGCGCGCGCTGGAGACGGCCTTCTGCGCCTCCAGGCCGAAGTACGCCCCGGCGGCGCCCGCCCCCAGCGCCACGCCGCCGAGCAGCAGCGGCACCACCACGGGGGCGCCCGCCTTCTCGGCCACCTCCGCGCGGGGCGTCCATTCGGGCGCCTGCGCCTTGCGAGCGTCTGCCCGTGGCGCCAACGCGGGGGGCTGGGCGGGCTGCGCCGACACTGCGGGCTCGGGGGGCGGGGGAGGCCGGGGCTGCGGCTTCGGCGGCTCCACCTTTTTGCGCGGGCGGCTCGCGAGCTCCATCTTCACCCGCGCCCGCACCCCTTCCACCTTCTCGCGGATCTTGGGACTCAGCCGCACCGGCAGCTCCAGGTCCGGCTCCAGCAGGAAGGCCTCCTCGAGCGGGCCGTTGGCGTTGTCCTTCTTGCCCATGTGGGAGAGCAGCAGCCCTTCCCAGAGGGCCAGCGAGGCGTCCGCCTCCAGCGTCTTGTTCTCCAGCGCCCGGGCCTTCTTCACGAGCTCCAGCGCCCGCTCGTACTCGCCGCGGGCAAACAGGCCGGACACCGAGGCCAGGTAGAAGTCGGCGTCGCGCTCGGTGGCGCAGGCCGGTCCCGCGAACAGCAGGAGGACGGGGAGGAGCCAGGCCCCCCGGGCGAGCAATGCAGGCATGGGGCGCAGAGCATAGGCGCGCGCCGCCGCACTGTCATGGCACTGGCCGCTGCGCCGGGGGGGGCTCAGCCGGCGAGGCACGCCCGGGCTGCCCGCTCGCCGGACAGCCATGCCCCGTACACCGTGGCCGCGTGCTCCTTCGCGCAGGCCTCACCGGCGAAGAACAGCGCCCCCTCGCGCGCGGCCA
>VGRA01000819.1 GCA_016875515.1 Deltaproteobacteria bacterium
CAGGCGGGACAGCACCCGATTCACCACCTCAGCCTTGAACTCGTCCGTGAAGCTGCGACGAGTGCCGCCGGGCGCCCCCCAGCTGATTTCCGGGGCCCTGTCAGATCCCTGCAAGGTCCCGACCGGGGGAATCCAGCGCGTCCTGGTGCTCCCCGTGTTGACGAGTGATTTCACGGCGCCACCGTCGAGCCGGGACAACAAGGCGAAAATCTCGGACTTCCTCTTCGGCAACCCGCCGGGCCGGCGGACGCTGACCAACTACTTCACGCAGGCGTCCCGTGGAGCGGCCTCGCCGCTCGTCCTCTCCGGGGACGTAGGCGTGGTGGGAGCCGCCACCGACACCGTTGGCTGGCGGTCCATTGCCCACTCCCTCACCGAGGAGAACAAGACGGACGGCAGCGAGTTCATGTCCGGGCAGGACCCGCTCGCCACCAAGGCGCTCGCCGCCTTCAACGCGGACATCGACGGCACCCTCTACGACAACAACGACAACGGCGCCGGAGGCGTGGGGGACGGCTGCATCGACTGGCTCATCGTGATGCACGCCGGCCCCGACCAGGCCATCACGCGGGACCCGAAGGATGTCTGGTCCCACTTCGAGTACTACCCGAACGGCCACCGTCCGACGCTTGCCGGCAAGACCGTCTGGGGCGTGATGGTCGTCAGCGCCTGGTCGCCCATTGGCATCTACGCGCACGAGTTCGCCCACGCGCTCGGTCTTCCGGATCTCTACAGCTACGGCCCGCCCAACAAGAGCATCGTGGGCAACTGGTCCCTGATGGACCTCGGGAGCTGGGCCGGGCCCGCCGGGCACAGGGGAGAAAACCCGGTCGGCCTGGATCCCTACGGCGCCGTCGCACTCGGCTGGGCTTCGGCCGAGACGATCTCCACGTCCCGGGACGACGTCGACGTCTTGTCTCCCACCACCTCGAGCCCCACCGTCAAGGTCGTACCGCTGCCCGACACGGGCTCCCCACCATCGGCCCACTACCTGATGGTCGAATCCCGGTTCAACGCCGCGGGGCGCGGCCACTCCGGGAGTTGTGCAACCGCTCCCGGCTTCTTCATCGACGACTGCCTGGACAGCTCGGGCGTGCTGGTCTGGGAGGTGGACGAAGGTGGGGCCAACGTCTTCGGGGCGCTTCGACAGGCGGTGACGCTCGCGGACGCCTACCCGAGTGAGGGGGTGCGGGGCATATCCGCCGAGGGGCTCCTGGCGGACGCGCCGTTTCTCCCGGGACTGCTGCCGGACGACCAGCCCAACCTGGGCGCCTCGTCGCGGTTCATGTCGCGGGGCCTTCGGCTCGACGTCAAGAAGGCCGTACCGGACGGCTTCCGAACGAGCTTCGTGATCGATCCCACCCCGCGCGCCGAGCTGCGGGCGAAGTGGATTCGGGTCACGCCTGACCCACACGCCGACGGCGGAGACATGACGGTCTCGGTGGAGATCAACAACGCGGGGGCGGTGCCCGCGACGGACGTGAAGGTGAAGCTCGCGCCGTTGAATGGTTACCCGTGCGTCTGGGTGCCAGCAGGTCCGAGGACGGTGGGAAGCGGAACGCTCGCGCCAGGCGAGTCTGCCACCGTCACCTGGACCATGACCTCGCTCGTGCCGGGGCACCTCGACCTGCACGCAACCGTGGAGTCGAACAACGCGGCAGACGTCATCCTGCGCGACAAGGCCTATGTCGCCGGAAAGGTGAGCCAATTCAACGTGGCGCAGACGCTTGCCATGGGCACGTTC
>VGRA01000820.1 GCA_016875515.1 Deltaproteobacteria bacterium
CCGGGATGACGCTGCCGGTGGAGCCCCCGCGCCCCAAGCAGGACGTGGCCACGGGCTACGCGCTGCCCGTGCGGGCGCGAGCTGCCGTGGAGGAGGGGCCGGCGGAGGTACCGGCAGACGCGGTGGAGGAGGTGTCCGGCGGCTTCGAGATGCCGGTGGTCCCCATGCCCGCGGAGGTGACCCCTGCCGCCGCCGTGACGGCGGTGGACGTCCTGGTGGCGTCCATCCCCGCGGTCGTGGCCGAGGCGCCCATGGCTGTTCCGGCCGCGCGCGCGCCGCGCACGGGTGTGCCGCGCTGGCTGTGGGGCTCGGTGCTGGCGGGCGTGCTCCTGGGGTGCGCCGTGGCGTGGGTGACGCGCCTCGTGAAGGACCGGGCGGAGGCCCGCCACGTGGGGCTGTCCACGGCGGTGGAGGACCTGCTGGACGTGGCGCCGCTCGTCGGAGGCGAGCTGCGTGAGGCCGACGCGCTCGAGGACGCGCCGCTCGTGCAGCCGGGGGGACGGACGTCCAGGCGCAGCCCGGCGGTGCAGAGCCTCTCCAGCGCCTTCCGCGGCACGCGCGGTCGCGCAGCGGGCGCCTCCCAGCAGGTCCGCGAAGAGGCGGACGTGTCCGGCGGTGCGCAGGTGTCCGAGACCGCTGCGCCGGAGGAACCTGCCGTGGAGGCCGACCAACCCGCCGCCGAGCCCGCCCCCGCGGGCGAACAGCTGCGGCGTCCCAGCTTCTAGGGCGTGGACACGCGCGCGCTGCTGGGGCTTTCGTGCCTGGTGGCGGCGCTGGGGCCGTGGGTTGCTGCGCTGCCGGGTCAGCCGGACGCAGCGCCATTCCGGGGTGACCGCCCTGCAGGGAGGGACCTCTCCCACGGCCTCGACACGCCGTGGCTGCGCACGTCCGGTGCCGCGAGGAACCCCGTCAGGTGCTGGACGGCATGGCCGTGCCGGAGGGGGCATGCGGTGGCGCCGGTCGCGGGCGGGGCGTGCGCTGCGGGGGCGGAGACGCCGGTGCCCGCCGCCGGTGCCGCCGAGCGGAAGTGGGCCGTACGCCCAGGCCGGTGGGCTCACGGGGTGAGGCCACGCCTGAGCCATGCGCCGAAACCCGCTGCGGGTGTGCAGAGGGCTGTGCTCGCTGTTGGCGCTGGAGCGCAGCGATGGCCGGGACGCGAGGACGCGGGGATGCGGAACGGGGACGGGGTGCGCCGTCGCGGTGTGTGGGGCCGCGCGCGCGGGAGTCCCTCCGTCCGGAACGGCGCCCCGGTGCGCGTGGTGCTTCACGAGCGGGAACGGCCGGGCGAGGTGACGCTCTCGGGCGCAGGGGCGCTCGCGTGTGATGGACGGCCCTCGGCACTGCGGACGCAGGGCGGCGAGGTGGTGCTGCGTCACGCAGGGGACCACGTGCAGGTGGAGGCGCCGGGCGGGGCAGAGCAGGACAGCCCCCTTCGCTGCCGCGCCGTCCGCGTGGCTGCGCCGACGGTGTCGTGGGCCGAAGGCCCCTGCCGCGGCCGGGCGGCCCTGTCACTGCGCGTGGGCGGGCTTCAGCGGTGCCACGAGGGGACGCTCGAGGTGCGCGCGCAGGACGGCGCCCTGCGGCTGGTGCTGGCGTTGCCGCTCGAGCGGTACGTGGCCTCGGTGCTGGTGTCCGAGGCCGGGGACGCGCCGCCCGAGGCGCTCGCCGCGCAGGCGGTGGTGAGCCGCAGCTGGGCGCTGGCCCACCGCGGACGCCACGGGGACGCGGACGCGTGTGATCTCA
>VGRA01000821.1 GCA_016875515.1 Deltaproteobacteria bacterium
CACGCAGCGCGTGCCCACCTTGCAGTCGCCGCCGCTGCGGCACGCCACCGTCCGGCAGGCGCCGTCCCCGCCGCAGGTGTCCAGCCCGCACTCCCCTTCCGGGTCCGTCCCGGCCGCGTGCGGCGTGCAGCCGCCCACGTCGCCCGGCAAGTTGCAGGCCTCGCAGTCGCCATCGCAGGCCTGGTTGCAGCAGACGCCGTCCACGCAGAAGCCGGAGGCGCAGTCCAGGCCCGAGCCACACGCGAGGCCATTGCCCTTCGGCCCGCTGCAGCTGCCGCCCACGCAGTCGGAGGTGGCCTTGCACTCGGACTCGCCGGTGCAGGTGGCGTCGCAGGCGCCGGTGCCGCTGCAGAAGCCGCCGCCGCACTCGTTGGCAGGGTCCGTCCCGGCCGTGGTCTCGGCGCAGGTGCCCAGCCTGCCGGCCACGTTGCAGGCCTTGCAGGGGCCGGTGCAGTCGCTGTTGCAGCACACCCCGTCCGTGCAGAAGCCGGAGGCGCACTGGCTCACCGAGCTGCAGGCCTGGCCACCACTGCGGGAGCTGACGCAGGTGCCCGCGCTGCAGAAGCGGCCGCCCTTGCAGTCCGCGTCGACGACGCACGGCGCCGTGCAGGCCGCCACCCCGCCCACGCACCAGTTGCCACCGCACTCGGACGCGGGGTCCGTCCCGCCCGGGATGGGCGTGCACCCTCCCTCGTCACCGGGGACGTTGCACGCCTCGCAGGTGCCGCCACAGGCGCGGTTGCAGCACAGGCCATCCACGCAGAAGCCGGAGGCGCAGTCCGCGCCGAGCGCGCACGTGGCGCCGTTGGCCTTCGCGCCGCTGCAGGCATCCGCCGCGCCGCAACTGCCGGCCGGCGCGCAGGCGCCGTTCACGCAGAGTCCCGAAGTGCACTCCGCGCCGGACGCGCACCCGCTGCCGTTGGGCTCGCTGCCCACGCAGGTACCGGACAGGCAGCTGCCGCCCACGTCGCACTCGGCGCCGCTGGCGCAGGACAGGTCGCAGCTGCTGGCGCCGGTGCAGAAGGCGGCGCCGCAGTCGTTGGCCGGGTCCGTCCCCGCGCCCGAGGTGGTGCAGGTCCCCGCGGCACCCGGCGCGTTGCAGGCCTCGCACGGACCGGCGCAGGCGGCGTCGCAGCAGACGCCGTCCGTGCAGAAGCCGGAGCCGCACTCCGAGGCGCTGCTGCATGCCACCCCGAGAAAGGTGCGGGCGATGCAGCTGCCCAGGTCGCAGCGGAAGCCCGCCTTGCAGTCCGCGCCGGAGGCGCACGTGGTGTCGCACGCGGTGGAGCCGGAGCACAGCCCCGCCCCGCACTCCTGCGCGGGGTCCTTCCCGTCTGCCACGGGGGTGCAGGTGCCGGCAGTCGCCGCCGCGTTGCACGCCTCGCAGGTGCCGCTGCAGGCGCCGTCGCAGCACACCCCGTCCGCACAGAAGCCGGAGGCGCAGTCCGCCCCGGAGGCGCAGGCCCGCGACTCGTCCCTCTTCGGGGTGCACGTCCCGGACAGGCAGTTGCTCCCGCTGCCGCACTCCGCGCCCGAGGCGCAGCCGCTGCCGCACCGCCCCGCGCCGTCGCACGTGTACGCCCCGCAGCCGTTCTCCACGTCCGTGCCGGCGGGCCGCGGCGAGCAGCCGCCCTCGAGCCCCGGCAGGTTGCAGGCCTCGCACGCCCCGCCGCACGCCCCGTTGCAGCACACCCCGTCCGCGCAGAAGCCGGAGGCGCAGTCGGAGGCGGCCACGCA
>VGRA01000822.1 GCA_016875515.1 Deltaproteobacteria bacterium
CGGCCATGGCAATGGGCGCCGCGAGCGTGCGCGCGGCCCCCGCCTCGGGACGGATGACCTCGCCGGTGATGGTGGGGTGCGCGGTGGCGAGCGCCTCGGCACGCCGCGCATCCACCTCGCCCTTGCGCTTCGCCTCCGCGTCCTTGCGGGCGCGCAGCGCGCCCTCCGCCTCGTCCAGCGCCCCCTTGTAGCCGGACACCTCCTGCGCCGCGGTCTCGAGCGCGGCCGCGAACGCCGCCGCGCGCTGCTGGACCTGCGCGCCCGCCTCCTTGCGCGCCTTCACCGCCGCCCAGCGGGCCCGCAGCGCCGCCTCGACATGGTTGCCCAGTTCGAGCGCCGGCGGCCGCGAGGTGGCCAACTGCGCCGCCACCACGCCCACCTCGGCACCGCCCGCGGCGAGCGCCTGCGCCCGCACGGCCAACTGCTCCACCCGCTGCGTCAGCTGCGCAGCGGACTGCTGGTGGCGGGCGAGTTCCTGCTCGAGCCGCTGCTCGGCGGCGGTGAGCTCGGACTCGGCGCGCTGGAGGTCGGCGAGGGGGGGAACCTGGGCGGGCGTGGTCATGAGAGCCTCGTAGTGGACGGCAGTCCGGGACCGGAATCAAGCACCTTGGCGGGTTGGCCCGGCGCCAGGAGCTCCGCCCTCCAGTGGGTTCCCTCGGCGGCTATCCGCTTCAGCGCCGCCCCGCGGGCCTCGCACCAGGCGCGCACGTCCGCGGGGAAGGCGGGATCCGTGGCGAGCACCTCCACCGAAGCCCCCCTCTCCAGGCCCCGGCAGGCGCGCGCCAGCGCCAGGATGGGGAGCGGGCAAGGCTGCCCTCGGGCGTCCACGCGCGTCGTCACGCCGTGCATCCTCGCCCCGGCCCCGCCCGCGCGCCAGTGGGTCCGCACGGTTGCGGACATCGGCAGCGCTCTGTTAGGAGATATCCGGTTTTTTACCGGATTTCCCGAGGAGCCGTCCACCCATGAAACCCAATGTCCTGATCGCGCTGCTCGTTGGCTGCGTGATGGGCTTTGCCGTTGGCAAGGCCGTCACCTCCCCCGCCCAGCCGGGCCCTTCCGCGGACACCGCGGTGGCCGCGGCCCCCTCCCCTCGCGGTGCGGCCGGCCCCGCCCCCGCGCGCACCGACAACGAGCCCGTCTACAAGGTGCCGGTGGGAACCTCGCCGGCCAAGGGCCCCGCCTCCGCGCTCGTCACCGTGGTGGAGTTCTCGGACTACCAGTGCCCGTTCTGCTCCCGCGCGGACGCCACGGTGAACCAACTCCTGCGGGACTACGGGGACAAGGTCCGCGTGGTGATGAAGCAGCAGCCGCTGTCCTTCCATGACCGCGCCCGCCCGGCGGCCCTGGCTGCGCTGGCGGCCGGCGAGCAGAACAAGTTCTGGGAGATGCACGCCAAGCTCTTCGCCAACCAGCAGTCCCTCTCGGACGCGGACCTAGAGCGGTACGCCGGCGAGCTGGGCCTGAACGTTTCCCGCTGGAAGGCAGACCTGCAGTCCCCGAAGCTCGCGGCCATGGTGGACGCGGACCAGGCGCTCGGCAGCGCCATCGGCGCGAGCGGAACCCCCACCTTCTTCATCAACGGCAAGCAGCTGGTGGGCGCGCAGCCGGTGGAGACGTTCAAGTCCAAGATCGACGCGGAGCTGGGGTACGCCGAGTCGCTCGTGCGCGCCGGCACGGCCCGCACGCAGGTGTACGAGCGCATCATCGAGAATGGTGCCACGCAGGCGGTGCAGGGC
>VGRA01000823.1 GCA_016875515.1 Deltaproteobacteria bacterium
GCGTTTGGTGGCGCAGACCGTAGGGACGGCCCGGCCCGAAAATCAAGGCGGGATCACCTCCCGGATCCGGGCGAGCAGCGCGTCCAGGTCAAACGGCTTTCCCACCCAGCCCACCGCGCCAGTCTCCCGGGCCTTCTGGGCCACGTTGCGGTCGGCGGAGACCACCAGCACGGGCGGCCGATCGCCCTCCGGCCGCAGGGGCAGGCGCCGGGAGAACTCCCAACCGTTCATCACCGGCATCACCAGGTCCAGCAGGACCAGGTCCACCGGCGCGCGGGTCAACTCCGCCAGCGCCTCCTCGCCGTTGCGCGCGCGGGTGACGAGGAAGCCCTCCAGTTCCAGGATCTCCGAGAGCGTCTCCAGGATGTCCGCGTCGTCGTCCACGGCGAGCACACGCTCCGCGCGAGGAGTGGAACCTCTGCCAGGCGTGCGCCTTGGCCACCCATGCGCCCCCCTTGAGGTATTTCCCTGGCCGCGGCGGCGCCCGCCCGGGCGTTGCGCGTGTGGAGGTCCGGCCCCACCCTTCCAGGTGTGATGGCGCTGACGCCCGAGCAACGCGTTCGATTCCTGTCCCTCGCGTTTCATGATCTGCGCGGCATCCTCTCCAACGTCCGCACCTGGGCCTCCTTCCTGACGTCCGGCCGGGTGCCCCTGGACGAGCGGGGCAGGCGGGCCACCGAGGTCATCCTCCGCAACACCGACCGCGCCCTCTCGCTGCAGCAGGCCCTGTTCGATCTCCTCCGCGCCGAGTGGTCCCCCATGCCCGTGGCGCCGGAGCCGGGGCCGCCCCTGTCTCTGCATGAGGCCTCCCTCCGGGGGGTGCCGTTGGAGGCCGCGCCGGGACTGCCGGAGATCGTCCTGGACGGGGAGCGGCTCCAGCACGTGCTCCACGCCTTCTCCGCCCATGCGCAGGCACGCGCAGGGGGGACCGGGCTGCGCGTCGTCGCCGAGCCCGGGGACGGCGGCGCGTGGGTGTCCTTCGAAGACGGGGGGGCGCCCCTGGACGCGCAGAAGCGCGCCCGCGCGTTCGAGCCCGTCTTCCGCGCGCTCGAGGAGCAGAAGCTGGGGACGGGCTTCGACCTGGGGGTGGCCGCCGAGGAGCGGCGCGCCATGGGGGGACGCGTGCGGGCAGGCGCCAGTCCGGACGGCAAGGCGGTGCACGCCTTTTGGCTCCCGTCAGCCCCGGAGACGGACGGGCAGGCGGGGGGGGTCGCCAGCCGCGGGAGAGTCGGGTTAGAAACTCCGCATGATCTCAACCGTCTTCGCGGCGTTCGGGCTCGGCACCGGCGAGCTGCTCCTCATCTTCGGCACCCTGCTGCTGCTGTTTGGCGGCGCCAAGCTGCCCCAGCTGGGCTCGGCGCTGGGCTCCTCCATCCGCAACTTCAAGAAGGGCTTCTCCGGCGAGGAGGATAAGCAGCAGCCGCCCCAGGCGAAGCTGGAGGACGTCAACCCGGGCAACCGGCAGTCCTGACGCTGCCCGCGGCGGCTACTTCAGCGCCGCGCGGATCTTCGGCTCGAGCGCACGGCCCCAGCTGAGCGCTCGCCGGTCTTCGGGCGGATCCCCAACGGGAGGCTGGGCCAACGCGGCATCCAGCACTTGCTTCGCCTCCGCCGCCTTGCCGTCCGCCAGGAGCGTTTCGGCCAGGTAGACCCCCGCGCGGATGCGCCCGGGGTGCTTCTCCAGGACGCGGCGCAGCAGTTCGGCGGACTTGCCGTAATCCCGCA
>VGRA01000824.1 GCA_016875515.1 Deltaproteobacteria bacterium
CGAGGAGGTGGGGACGGCCTCCGTGCGCGAGCTCCCCTGGAACACGGTCCGCCCGGTGCTGCCCCCGAACAGGCCGAAGCCCACCTCCGGCATGAGCCCCAGCGTCACCGCGCGCTCGAGCAGCGTCACCTTCAGCCCCGGCTGCACGCCGGCCTGCGAGACGTGGAGGTTGAGCCCGAGCCAGTTGTTCAGCCCGTGGTGGACGTTGGCCTCGGCCAGCGGGCTCACCCCTCCGCGGGTGGTCCAGTCCGTCTGCGTGAAGATGAGGAAGTTGGTGGTGGTGGGCGGCTCGGACTCGGAGAGGATGGCCAGGCCGCTGCTGAGCCCCACCTCCGTCCGCCCGGTTCCCAGCGGCGCGGCGGTCATACCCAGGACCGCCGTGCGCGGCACGGTGATGCAGCCGGTCATCAGCGAGAGCAACAGGAGCGAGGCGGCGCGGTGGGGGATCACAGGCCCCAGACCATGCCTCGACTTCCCGGTTCTGGGCTACGGTCCCGCCCCGCCATGGCGCGCAAGGACGAGACACTCAACCCGGGCACCGGCGCGGACGAGGTGCCGCTGGAGCTGTCACTCCGGCCGGCCACCTTCTCCGAGTACGTGGGCCAGACCACCGTGGTGGAGAAGCTGAAGGTCTACGTGCAGGCGGCGCGCGCGCGGAAGGAGGCGCTGGATCACTGCCTCTTCAGCGGGCCGCCGGGGCTGGGCAAGACGTCGCTCGCGCACATCCTGGCGGCGGAGCTGGGGGTGGGCATACACGTCACGTCCGGCCCGTCGCTGGAGCGGAAGGGGGATCTCGCCGGCATCCTTACCAACCTCCAGCCGCGGGACGTGCTCTTCATTGACGAGATCCACCGCCTAAGCGCCGCGGTGGAGGAGTACCTCTACCCGGCCATGGAGGACTTCCGGCTGGATCTCACCATTGACAGCGGGCCGGCGGCGCGGGCCATGAAGATTGATCTCCCGCCCTTCACGCTCGTGGGGGCCACCACGCGCACGGGGCTGCTCACCTCGCCGCTGCGGGACCGGTTCCAGATCCAGGAGCGGCTGGAGTTCTATGGCCCGGACGAGCTGGAGCGGATCGTCTCGCGCTCCGCGGGGCTGCTCGGGGTGGCGCTGGAGCCGCAGGGGGCGCGGGAGATTGCCACGCGCAGCCGCGGCACGCCGCGCATTGCCAACCGGCTGCTGCGCCGCATCCGGGACTTCGCCCAGGTGGAGGGCGAGCCGTCCGTGGGGCGCCAGCTCGCGGACCGCTCGCTGCAGCGGCTGGGCGTGGACGGCGGCGGGCTGGACGCCATGGACCGCCAGGTGTTGCTCACGCTGCTGGACAAGTTTGGCGGCGGGCCGGTGGGGGTGGAGACGCTGGCCGCCGCGGTGGGCGAGCAGCGCGAGACGGTGGAGGACGTGTACGAGCCGTACCTGCTGCAGCAGGGGCTCCTCCAACGCACCCCGCGCGGCAGGGTGGCCACGTCCCTCACCTGGACCTACTTCGGCCGCTCCCCGCCGCCTCCGCCGCAGGGACACCTCATCTGAGCAGAGGTGGGATGCCGCGCTGCGCCACCGCTGTCAGGTGGGTGTGGGCCATGTCGCGGCCGCTGTGACACGGACGTCGCGTTGGCTGGTGCATGGTGTCGTACCCTTGAGTCATTTCGGGGGGTTGTCCGTGTAATAATTCGGTGCAAACCCATGACACATGGCATAACGGTTGCTCACCCGGCGGCTCCACCC
>VGRA01000825.1 GCA_016875515.1 Deltaproteobacteria bacterium
CCAGCACGCGCAGCTCCCCGCTGCTCGGGCGGGCAATGCCCAGCAGGGTCTTGATGAGGGTGGTCTTCCCGGCGCCGTTGGGGCCGATGAGGCCGAACGCGCAGCCGCGCGGGATGGACAGGTCCACGCCGCACAGGGCCGCCTGACCGCCGCGGCCGAACAGGCTGCCCCAGCTCATGTGCAGCCCCGTCACCCGGATGGCCGGCTCAGCGGTGGTCGTCACGAGGAGCCGGAGTCTGCCCCGTCAGCGCCCCGGTGCGAAGTCCCGGCAGGTGCGGTCCCACGCCTGGGTGCGCGGGTCATCCTCGCCCACCAGTCCCGAAACCCACCCGCGGACCTGCGCCGCGTTCAAGGACGGAGCGGCGCGCACCAACTGCTCGAGGTCGGCAAGGTCCTTCGTCCGTTAGGACAGGAGCTTGAAGACGCAGAGCGCCTCGCACGAGAGGAACCACCGCGGCGTGCCGCGCAGCGGTCGCTGCGCGCGCTTGGCCTCGGCGGTCCACGAGAAATCGATGCTCGGGGCGAACACATCCACCCGGACCGGTCCCGCCCACGCGCTGAGCCATCCATCTTCCCCGGCCCGGCGCAGTGCGTCCGGCTCCGGCGGGAGCCCCTCGTCCACGAGCGCGGCCACCAGCGCGGAGACTGCCTCCGGCCGAACGAACACGTTGATGTCCACGCCCCGCGTGGCGCGCAGGCCCCCATGCTGCGCCAGCGCAAGCGCGCCGCCGATGGCGTAGGACACGCCCCCCTGGTCGAGCAGGGCGGCCACGCGGTCCGCCGTCTCGAGGACGTCAGCGGCGGTCGCGCCTGGCTGCATGCTCGGCCCTCAACCGCTTGAGCGCTGCCTCGCTGGACGGCGGCAGCGGGACCCTCGATTCCAGCACCTTGCGCTGCTGGGGCTCCGGAAGGGTCGCCAGGAGCTCCATCGCAGCCAGGCACAACGCCCGCTGCAGTTCCCAGCGCTCGTCCGGGGTCATCCGGCGGATGCGCTCAAGCTCCTCGCCATCCGCGCGCGTGGGAGGCGCGCTGCCGTTCAATCCACTCGCGCACGTTGGCAGGCATCGCCCTGAGGGTACGGCGCCGCCTCCCGGGGCGCGCCAGCCGGCTCAAAACCAGGCTGGGCGAACGCGAGCGTCGCCTCACAAGCGCAGTCAAGCAGTCGCTTCGTCTTGAGCGCCGATGGACGCGCTTGGTGATGTGCTTCGCCATGTGCCTTGCCCTGGTGCACCTTGGCTCTCCGGCTGGTGGGGAGCAGCAACCATCCCGAGCACCGCCGGCAGCCCCGTCCGGAACGCCCGGTCCAGCGCCGCCACCTTGACGTCCAGCAGCCCATGGATGCGCAGCGCGTCCCCGCCCACCGTGCCCACAACCTGCAACGGCACACCGGCATCCCGGAACGCCGCCTCCACCCGGCCTCGCTCGCCGGGGCGGAAGGACACCACCACCCGCGAGGCGTCCTCGCCGAACAGGTACGCGTGCGGGGCGACGTCACCGACCTCGACCTTCACCGTGGCCCCCAGCTGCCGGTCCCTGTCCGCGGTGCAGCACTCGGCGAGCGCCACCGCCAGCCCGCCCTCGCTGCAGTCGTGCGCAGAGGCGAGCGCCTGCGCCCGCACCAGCACCCGCACCACCTCTTGAAGCGCCGCTTCCGCCTGCAGGTCCAGCGGCGGCACCTTCCCGGCCGTCTTCCCGTGCAGCGCGTACAGGTAGTGGCTGGCC
>VGRA01000826.1 GCA_016875515.1 Deltaproteobacteria bacterium
TGATCTCCGCTTCTCGGACGTGCGGCCGGTGGGCGGCGTGGCCTTCCCACATGTGCTCGTCCTGGAGGCCCCCGCGGATCAGGCGGAACTGGAACTGATTCACAAGGAGCCAGAGGTGAACGCCCCGGTGGACCTGGGCCTGTTCGACCTCTCTTCCCCGCCGGACGTCCCGGTCGTGGAGGTGGACGCGCAAGGACGCGACAGCGGCTGAAAACCGCCCTAGGATGGGGCGTCATGCCAGCGATGAAACTCGGTCAAATGCTGATCGGCTACAAGCTCTGCTCCCCCGCGCAGGTGGAGGCAGGGCTCGCCGAGCAGCAGAAATGGGGCGGGAAGATCGGTGAGATCCTCGTTCGCATGGGGGCGCTTTCCGAGGAGAACCTCATCAGGGTCCTGGCCAAGCAGCTCAACGTCCAGCCGGTAAACCTGGACGCGGTGGCGAACCTTGCGCCGCAGCTGCTGGCCAAGGTCCCGGGAGAGAAGGCCCGCGCGTGGATGGTGGTCCCGGTGCAGTTAAAGGACGAGGGGCGGACGCTCGTGGTGGTGACGGCAGAGCCCCAGGCGCTTGCCACGTTTGATGCCATCCGGGTCCACACCGGGTTGAAGGTAGCGACGCTGCTGTCCGGCAAGCAGGCCATTGCCCGGGCACACGCGAAGTTCTACGTGGCCGGCGAGGACGTCCCGGCCGACTCGGGCGAGTTCAAGATGGTGGACGCGCAGAACGCCACCGTGATGAAGCCGGTCAAGGAGCTGCAGGAGCAGCTGGCGCGGGAGAAGGCCGCGGCGCCGGCGCCGGCGCCGGCGGGGGCAGCGGCAGGCGCCGGCCCCCGCACGGAACAGGCCCTGCAGACCCTGAAGTCGCTCGAGGAGGCCCAAAAGAAGGAGCTGGCGGCGCTCAAGGCCATCGTAGAACTGATGCTGGAGAAGGGCGTCTTTACGCGGGACGAATACCTCGCCAAGGTGAAGCGGTAGTCGAACCGCCGCGCGACTCGAATGGCTCGACGTATCGGGGAACTGCTGGTGGATGCCGGAGCGGTGTCGGAGGTCGACCTCCGGCAGGCCCTGCTCCAGCAGAAAAAGCAGGGCGGCAAACCCCGCCTGGGTGAGCTGCTGCTGTCCCTGAAGAAGGTGACGCCTGCGGACCTGGCCCGGGCGCTCGCGGACCAGTTCAAGCTGGCCTACACGGAGATCCCGGCGGACATCCCGCCGGCCATCTCGCGGGGGCTCACCCAGGAGTTCCAGAAGAAGCACCAGGTGCTGCCCTTCCGCAAGGACGTGGTGAGCGGCGTGGACCAGATCCACGTGGCCGTCGTGGACCCCACGCAGAAGGAGCTCCTCGAGCAGATCCGGGGCAAGTTCCGCGAAGTGCTCCGCTTCTACGTGGCAGCGCCCGCGGACGTGTCGGCGGGCATCGAGCGTGCGGCGAAGGCGCCCACGGCCATGGCGCCGCCCCCCGTGGCAGCCCCATCCGCGGCGGTGCCGCCGGCAGCGTCTGCGGACCCCCTGGATGAGCTGCTGGGCGGGGGGGCGCCCGTGTCCGCCGCCGCAGACCCGTTGGGTGACCTCCTGGGCGGCGGTCCGTCACTGGCGGCTTCGGGCGATCCCCTGGATGAACTCCTGGGCGGCTTGCCATCTGCTGCCCCAACCGCCCCAACTGCGCCCTCCGTGGGCGATCCCCTGGATGAACTCCTGGGCGACTCGCCGTCCGCCGCCCCCGCTGC
>VGRA01000827.1 GCA_016875515.1 Deltaproteobacteria bacterium
CGCTTCGTGTTCTTCCTTCCCATGTGCAGCTCCCTTCACCACGGAGCCGCCCCGATTTCCAAATCCGCCCCCTGTCCAGGAATTGGGGTCCACTTCAGTCCCGTTCGCCACCGTGGACGCCACCGAGTACACGGAGGCGGGTTGCTACGGGAAAGACGTGGAGGTGATGGTGTCCGACCTGCTGTACCGCGCGGATCACAGCGTGGAGGCGGCCCAGCGCGGGATTGTCCTCGTGGACGAGGTGGACAAGATCGCCCGGCGGACGCAGGGGGCGCGGACCGACGCGGGCGCCCGGGACATTGGCGGCGAGGGGGTCCAGCAGGCGCTGCTCAGGCTGCTCGAGAGGCGGGAGATCTACGTCCCCCTCAACGTGCCCCATTCCGTCCACAAGCACGACTTCGTTCAGCTCAACACCCGGGACGTGCTGTTCATCTGCGCGGGGGCCTTCTCGGACCGGTACCAGAAGGACGAACACGGCTGCTCCCGCCCGGTGGGCTTCCACGCCGCGCCCCGCGTACGCGGGGCGCGCCGGCTCACGCTGAGGGAGTTGGTGGAGTCCGGGATGCCGCCGGAGTTCCTGGGGCGGCTGCCGGTGATGGTGGAGCTGCAGCGGCTGGAGGTGTCGGACCTGGTGCGGATCCTCACCGAGCCGCCGGGCGCGCTCGCCCGCGAGTGCCGCGAGCTGCTCGCGCTGGACGGGGTTGAACTCCGCTACACGCAGGGGGCGGTGGAGCAGGTGGCCCGCTTCGCGGTGGACCGGGGCCTGGGGGCGCGCGGCCTGCGGAGCGTGCTGGAGGCGGTGATGGCAGACGTGCTGCTCGGGGCGCCTGGCCGCGGCAGCGGGACGCTGACGGTGGACTCCACTTTCGTGCGCCGCCGGCTCCAGGCCTCGCCGCCGGGGCTCTTCCCCTGAGAATCAGCGCTCCCCTTCGAGCGCCCGCTCTATCTGGTTGGTCGCGCTCCGCCGGTCCGCGTTCTGCAGGCCGCGCTTGATCGCCTCCTCCACGTTGCCGGCCCCGGGGACCGTCACGCCCCTGGGCAGCTCCGGGAGGGCGGGCATCTTGAAGTCCTTGTTGTCCCCGAAGGCGTTGTGCGCCTTGGCGAAGGCGTAGAACTGCGAGTCCTTGGGCGGAGTCAGCCCAGCCACCGGCTTCCCGGACACCCGCACGTTGGACTCGGAGAAGGCCCACGCGGAGAGGCACAGCCACGCGATGACGAGCGACCTCCCGCCGCCAAGCAGGAACCCGAGCGTCCGGTCCAGCCCGCGCCGCTCGCCGTCCCCGCCGCCCAGCACCTTCCGGATGGTCCCGGCGATGACCGCGCGGCTCACCCACAGGACGCCGAAGAACAGCCCCACGCTCGCCGCCATGCTGCACACCCCCGGGGACCAGCCGGACGCGCGCTCCAGGTGCGGGGCCAACTCCGGGGCGCCGTGCTTCGAGGCCAGCCACCCGAGCGGAAAGGCGGCCCAACCGGCGAGCTGCCCGGACGCCCCATTGAAGGCGCCCCAGAAGCCCAGGAAGACGGTGACCGCAAGGATGCCGGCGTCCAGGTTCATTTGATCTTAAGCGCCTCGGTCTTGTCGCGTGTCCGCTCGAGGGCGTCCGTCACCTCGGCGAGCTTGGCCTTGTAGGCGGCGTTCTGCAGGTCGTACATGAGCGCGCTCTTCACGTTCCGCTCGGCGTCCTTGAACCGCCCTGCCGCCTCGTCCTTC
>VGRA01000828.1 GCA_016875515.1 Deltaproteobacteria bacterium
CCTCCTCGGGGATGCACGGCTCGACTGCCTGCCACTGCTCGTCGGTGAGCTGCATCCTCACCTTCGATCAGATTCCGCCTCTGCAGTCGATCCCCACCGCGAAAGCGATCTCCTTTCGCGGACTCACGCGGGCGACGTTGTGAGATGTGTTCTAAGCTCTCCGGCCGTGATCTGGTCTCTCCGCCGCCCCCCCTCCCGCGCAGCCGCCGTGCTCGCGCTCTGGCTGTCCACGCCGGCGCTGGCCGTGCAGTACGAGTCCGAGGTGGACATCGACAACGAGGAGGACCTCTACGAGCTGCAGCAGAAGGGGGCCATCTCGGACGAGACGCTGGAGACGCTGCTGGAGCTCATCCGGCAGGGCGTGGACCTCAACGCCGCCAACCGGGATGACCTCTACACCCTGCCCAACCTGACGCTGGCGCAGGTGGACGCCCTCATCAAGTACCGCGAGACGGCCGGCTGGATTGAAGACCCCTCGGAGCTGGTGAAGGCGAACATCCTCACCAAGCGGGAGCTGAACCAGGTGGCCCCGTTCGTCACCGTGACGAAGCGTCCCGGCATCTCCGTGCCGGTGAGCGGGCGGCTGCGCGTGCTGGCGGCGGGCTCCCCCACGGACGGGCTGGCCCCGCCCTACTACAGCCAGCTGCGGGTGAAGGCCCCGCTGGGCTTCAGCTTCGGCTTCGTGACCGTGGGGGCGCGCACCCGCGTGGGCGGCCTGCAGTGGGACGACTCACTGTCCGCCATGACCGCCTCGCCCCCGGGCTACCATGTGGTGGCGCCCAAGTTCTTCGCGCAGTGGAAGTCCGGCAAGGCCACCGTGGTGGCCGGCACCTTCCAGCTGGGCTTCGGGCAGCGGCTGACGCTGGACAACACCACGCGCTGGACTCCTAACGGCCTGTACGTGGACGACACCATGGTGTCCCAGCTGCGCTACCTCTCCGGGGCCTGCCGGCTGTCCGGCGGAGACGCGGACGCGGGAGACCCGGCCTGCACCGACGCGCAGCAGGACGCCTACGTCACCCCGGACTTCCGCTGGCGGGACCGCTTCCGCGGCATTGCCGCCAACGTGCAGGGCGTGGAGCTGGGCGGGGACGTGCGGCTGTCCGCCACCGGCTTCGCCAGCTTCCAGTCCCGCAACCTCTACCAGTACGCGCTGTACAACAAGCAGACCTGCGAAGATCCGTTCGACGACCAGTCGGACGGCTGCAGCGCGCCGCCCGTGTACTACCGCCAGCCGGACGGCAATACGGTCAACACCCGTTACAGCTACCAGACGCTGCAGAACCTCTTCAACGAGCTGGCCGCGGGCGGCAACGCGCAGCTGCAGTTCGCCCCGGGGGTGAAGGCCGGGGTGACGGGCTACTTCGCCACCCCCTTCTTCAACGTCCCCAACCTGGACTTCCAGGAGTGGGCCCGATACCCGTTCGGCGGCCCGTTCGGCACGGTGGGCGTGGACGGCGCGCTCAACCTGGGGATGGTGAACCTGTTCCTGGAGGGGGCGCGCAGCTTCAACAGCATCCCCGTGGACAAGGGCGGGGGCGGCGGCTTCGGCGTCATCCAGCGCAGCGTGCTGAGCGTCACCAAGCAGGAGCTGGAGCTGAGCCTGCGCTACTACGACGCGGGCTTCATCAACCCCTACTCGCGCGCCATCAGCGAGCCGGACCAGCTGGACGGCCAGCGGGTGCGCAACGAGGCGGGCGTGCGGGCGCGCTA
>VGRA01000829.1 GCA_016875515.1 Deltaproteobacteria bacterium
TCGTTGAAGTAGGCCGGCACGGTGATGACCGCGTCCGTCACCTTCTCCCCCAGGTAGTTCTCCGCCGCCCGCTTCAGCTTGAGCAGCACCTGCGCGGAGATCTCCGGCGCGCTGAACTGCTTGCCGTCAATGTCCACCCGGGCGTCGCCGTTGGGGCCGCGCACGACCTTGTAGGGGACGAGCTTGCTCTCCTCGCCCACCTCGTCGTGCCGGCGGCCCATGAAGCGCTTGATGGAGTAGACGGTCTTCTCGGGGTTGGTGATGGCCTGCCGCTTGGCCACCTGCCCCACGAGCCGCTCACCGTCCTTGGCGAAGGCGACCACGGAAGGGGTGATGCGGCTGCCCTCCTCGTTGGTGATGACCTTGGCCTCCTTGCCCTCCATCACCGCCACGACGGAGTTGGTGGTCCCCAGGTCAATTCCGATGATCTTTCCCATGGTGTCTATCCTCCCAATCTTTCTGGGGTTTCCCCCGAACTCACGGCCGCGAGCAACCTAACCAGCCCCCCCTACCTGTCAAACGCGCCCAGCTGTGCAACAGGTTACGCACCCCCCGCCGCGCCGGTGCCACCGGCCTGTGGCACCCCAGCCCCCATGAAACCCAGGGGGCTCGTTATTTCAGCCACTTGGGAGACGGAAAGGGATTGGCCCCGGCCCTGCAACGCGGCGCGGCATGCTCGCACACCCCCTCTCCCCCGCCGCCCTGCCGTTGCTGCCCCGTCCCGTGGCGGCCCCCGCCGAGCCGCGCGTGGCGGTGCTGCTCAACGCCCACGCCCGCCGCGTGACGCCCTCGGTGGTGTCCGCGCTGGGCCGGGTGGTGGCGTCCGAGGATCTCTTCCTCAGTCGGTCCGAGCTCGACACCCGCCGGATCGTCCAGGGCGTGCTCGAGCGGGGCTATGACACCGTCTTCCTCGGCGGCGGGGACGGCACCTTCGTCGGCTTCGTCAACGAGTTCCACAAACAGCTGCGCCGCCCACGCTTCGCCGGGACGCGGATGCCCCTGCTCGGGGTCCTGAAGCTGGGCACCGGCAACGGCCTCGCCGGGTGGGTGAACGCCTCGCCGCTGTCCGGCGGCCGTTTCGTGGAGGACGTGATGCGCGCCCGTGCGGGCGAGGTGCCCGGCCACCGGCGCCTGGACCTGGTGGAGGTGGAGGGCAAGCGGGCCCCGTTCGCCGGACTGGGCGTGGACGGGAAGATCATCAACGACTACCTTTGGGTGCGCGAGCAGCTGGCGCAGGGGCCACTCAAGCCGGTCTTCACCGGGCCCGGCGGCTACGTCAGCGCCATCGCGCTGCGCACCGTCCCCCACTACCTCGGCAACTCCGTCTGGTTCGACTGCGAGGTCACCAACAGCTCCCGCGAGGACGCGTACCGGCTTGGGCCCTCCGGGGAGATCGCCGAGATCGTCCCGCCGGGCGGCGTCCTTCACACCGGCCGGCTCATGATGGCGGCCGCGGGCACCATGCCGTTCTATGGATACGGGGTGAAGATGTTCCCGTTCGCCGCGCAGCGGGCCGGGTACATGACGCTGCGGCTCGCCGCCGTCACCAGCGTGGAGGTGCTCGCCAACCTGCACAAGCTGTGGAACGGCAGCTGGCGCGGGGACCGCATCCGGGACTTCCACTGCAAGGACGTCTCCATCCGCTTCGCCCGCCCCATGCCCTTCCAGCTGGGGGGCGACGCACAGGGCTACCGGGACTCGCTGCGCATGGCC
>VGRA01000830.1 GCA_016875515.1 Deltaproteobacteria bacterium
GCGCGCGTGGGGCTGGTGAAGCTCCCGGTGGAGCGGGCCACGCGGCGGCTGGCCGTGGCGGTGAAGGCGGACAAGGCGGACTACCGGCCCGGGGACGAGGTGACGGTGGGCCTCTCCGTGCAGGACTTCAGGGGCGCAGGGACGAAGGCGGAGGTGACGCTGTACGTGGTGGACGAGGCGGTGCTGCGCCTCACCTCCTACGAGGTTCCCGATCCGGTGGAGCGGATGTTCCCGGACCGCCCGCTGTCCGTGCGCACCTCTGAGCCGCTGCTCAACCTGGTGCGCCGGCGCAGCTTTGGCGAGAAGGGCGAGCCGCAGGGCGGCGGCGGCGGCAGCGGGGAAGGGGCGGGCATCCGCTCCAACTTCCGCACCACCGCCCTCTTCAGCCCCACCGTGGAGACGGACGCGCAGGGGCGGGCCAGCGTGAAATTCAAGCTGCCGGACAACCTCACCGAGTTCCGCCTCATGGCGGTGGCCGTCTCCGGGGATGACCGGTACGGCTCGGGGCAGGGGAAGCTGACCGTCAGCAAGCCGGTGCTGGCGCTGCCCTCCCTGCCGCGCTTTGCGCGCGTGGGGGACACCTTCGAGGCGGGCGTGGTGGTGTACCTGCACGGCGGCCAGCCCGGTGAGGCGCGCGTCACCGCCGAGGTGGAGGGCGTGGAGCTGCAGGGCCCCGCCGAGCAGAAGGTGCCGCTGCAGGAGGGCAAGCCCCGGGAGGTCCGCTTCGCCTTCAAGGCGGGCAAGCCCGGCACGGCCCGTTTCGTCTTCCGCGTGGAGCGGGGCGCGGACAAGGACGGCGTGCAGGAGAAGATCCCGGTGGAACTCCCGGTGGGGCTGGAGACGGTGGCCACCTACGGGGACACCTCCTCCTCCCGCGTGGAGGGGGTGGTTCCGCCGAAGGACGTGCTGCCGGACCAGGGCGGGCTCAAGGTGACGCTCGCCTCCACCTCCCTCACCCAGTTCCAGCAGGGCATGGAGCAGCTGGTGGAGTACCCCTACGGCTGCCTCGAGCAGCAGTCCTCGCGGCTCGTGCCCTTCGTGGCGCTGCGCGAGCTGGCCGGGCAGTTCAAGCTGCCGTGGCCGAAGGGAAAGGCCAGCTCAGTCCCCTGGCTGCGGGCCGCGCTGGGTGACACCTCGCAGGAGCCGGACGAGGTCATCCGCCGGAGCCTCAAGGCCCTTGAGGGGCTGCAGGCGCAGGACGGCAGCTTCCGGTACTGGCCGGGCTCCTCGTGCTCGGACAGCTGGACCTCCGCATGGGCCACCTTCGCGCTCGCCCGGGCCCGCTCGGTGGGCTTCGAGGTGGACCCCGAGGTGCTGAACAAGGCCCACGGCTTCGTGCAGCGCGTGGCCGCGGGCACCTGCTCGCCGTGCGAACAGGGCTGCCCGCTGGAGACGCAGGTGTTTGCCGGCTGGGTGGGGGCGCGCACCGGGCGCCCGCAGGCGAGCAACTACGGCCGCTTCTACGACCAGCGCCAGGGGCTCAGCCTCTTCGCCCGGGCGCTGCTGGCGGACGCGCTCTTCGTGGGCGGCGGGGACCGCGCGAAGGCAAAGGGGCTGCTGCAGGAGCTGCTCAACCACGCAAAGGAGTCCGCGCGCGGGCTGCACTTCGAGGAGATCCACTCGGCCACCTACGCGCCGCTGTTCCACTCGGACACCCGCACCACCGGCGTGGTGCTGATGGCGCTCACGGACATCCAGCCGGATCACCC
>VGRA01000831.1 GCA_016875515.1 Deltaproteobacteria bacterium
GCGCTCCAGGAAGACGTCCCTCAGCTCGTCGAAGAAGGACCGGAACGCGTGGGCCGCTGCCTGCGCGGCAGGGGAACGGAGCTCGCTCGTGGGGCCATAGACCCTAGTCCATCTCCCGCCCAGGCAGACGAAGGGCCGCGGCGCCTGGTACTCGGCGCCACGGCCCCGGGTCAGCTACCTGCAGGAGTGCAGGATCAGTTGGTCCGGAATTCGGCGTCCACCACGTCGTCCTTCTTAGCGGCACCCGGCTGCGGACCGGCCTCTGCGCCGGGGGTGGCGCCCGGGGCGGCCTGCGCGGCCCCGGCGGCCTTGTACATCTCCTCGGCCACCTTCTGGCCCACCTGCTCGAGCGCCTTGACGGCGCGCTCGAGCGCGTCCCGGTCGTTGGACTCGCGGGCCTTGTGGACCTCCTTCACGCCCTCCTCCAGCGCCTTGAGCGAGTCCGCGGAGATCTTGTCCTTGTTCTCCGAGACCAGCTTCTCCATCTGGTAGGCGGTGTTCTCGGCGCGGTTCTTCAGCTCCACCAGCTCGCGCCGCTTCTTGTCCTCGGACTCGTTGTCCCGGGCCTGCGCCACCATCTTCTCCACCTCGTCCTTGGCCAGGCCGGACGAGTGCGTGATGGTGATCTTCTGCTCCTTGCCCGTGGCCTTGTCCTTGGCGGAGACGTTCAGGATGCCGTTGGCGTCAATGTCGAACGTCACCTCGATCTGCGGGATGCCGCGCCCCGCGGGCGGGATGCCGGTGAGGTTGAAGCGCCCGAGGCTGCGGTTGTCCGCCGCCATCTCGCGCTCGCCCTGCAGCACGTGTATCTCCACCTGCGTCTGGCCGTCAGCCGCGGTGCTGAACGTCTCGCTCTTGCGGGACGGGATGGTGGTGTTACGCTCGATGAGCTTGGTCATCACCCCACCGAGCGTCTCCACGCCGAGCGACAGCGGCGTCACGTCCAGCAGCAGGATGTCCTTTACCTCCCCGGAGAGCACGCCGGCCTGGACGGCGGCGCCCACGGCGACCACCTCGTCCGGGTTCACCGTGCGGTTCGGATCCTTGCCGAACAGCTTCTTCACCGCCTCCTGCACCATGGGGATGCGGGTGGTGCCGCCCACCAGCACCACCTCGTGGATATCCTTGAAGTCCAGGCCCGAGTCCTTCACGCACTTGCGGCAGGGCTCCAGGCTGCGCTCCACGAGCGGCTGGATCATGGCCTCGAACTTCGCGCGGGAGAGCGCGACGTTCAGGTGCCGGGGGCCGGACGCGTCCGCGGTGAGGAACGGGAGGTTGATCTCCGTCTGCAGCGCCGAGGACAGCTCGATCTTGGCCTTCTCCGCCGCCTCCTTGAGCCGCTGCAGCACCATCTTGTCCTTGGTCACGTCGATGCCGGTGTCCTTGCGGAACTCGGTGATCAGCCAGTCCATGACCGCCTGGTCGATGTTGTCGCCGCCCAGGTGCGTGTCACCGTTGGTGGCGAGCACCTCCACCACGTTCTCGCCCACCTCCAGCACGGAGATGTCGAACGTGCCGCCGCCGAAGTCGTAGATGACGACCTTCTCGTCTTTCTTCTTGTCCAGCCCGTACGCCAGCGCCGCCGCGGTGGGCTCGTTGACGATGCGCCGCACGTTCAGCCCGGCGATCTCGCCGGCGTCCTTGGTGGCCTGGCGCTGCGCGTCGTTGAAGTAGGCCGGCACGGTGATGACCGCGTCCGTCACCTT
>VGRA01000832.1 GCA_016875515.1 Deltaproteobacteria bacterium
CCGCCTGATTGCAGCCCGGCCTCGCGTCAACCGCCGCGCGACCGCGGTCGGGCGGACGGACACCACTGTGCAGAAGTTTCTGCCACTTGAAGCGGCGGAAAGTTCTGCACGGCGCCCTGCTTCCCGGTTCCCGGGCGGGGGGATGTTCGCCCCCGGCCCCTCACGGGGCCGCGCCCTCAGGACCCTTCAGCACGCACCGCGCCGCCGCGCACGGACAGCCACGCCGTGTCCTCCCCCGCCGCCGCCCGCACGAGCGAGCCGTCCGTCGTGGTGAGCACCACCTGCGCCCCGGAGTGGGACAGGTACGCCATGAGGTACGCGTTGCGCTCCGGGTCCAGCTCCGAGGAGACGTCGTCCAGCAGCAGCAGCGGCAGGTGGCCCAGCGCGGCGGAGAGGTTCTCAATCTCCGCCACTTTCCACGCCAGCACGAAAGCGCGCTGCTGCCCCTGGCTGGCGTAGTCCCGCGCGGACCGCCCGCCCAGCTCCAGCGCCACGTCGTCCGCGTGGGGCCCCACGGAGGTGTAGCCGCGCTCGCCGTCCCGCGGCAGCCGCGCCCCCAGCCGCTGCAGCAGGTGGGCAGACAGCGCCCCCTCGTCCGCGGCCCCGAAGGGGCACTCCGGCGGCAGCTTCAGCCCGTGCGGAACGTAGCGGAAGGTGGCCGGGTCCGCCGTGCGTCCAATCCGCTCGAAGGCGGCGGCCGCCCGCCCGGACAGCTCTTCCATGAGCGCCCGCCGCCGCGTCCACACCCGCGCCCCAGCCTGCGCGAGCGCCTCGTCATAGGCCGCCAGGTAGGCCGGCTCCGCCTGGTCCTTCAGCAGCTTGTTACGGTTCTTGAGCGCGCGCGCGTAGGCGCGGCCCTCCTTCAGGTAGGCGGGGAAGCGGTTGAACACCGCGCGGTCCAGGAAGGCCCGGCGCCCGTCCGGCCCGCCCTTCACCACGTGCAGGTCGTCCGGCGTGAAGGCCACCACCGCCACCCCGCCAAAGTACTCCTCCAGCGAGGCTGCCTTCTTCCCGTCCACGAAGACGCTGCGCGCCCCGTCCTGCACCTGCACGGAGATGACCCGCTCCGCCCCACGCAGCAGGAAGCGCCCCGTCACCGTGGCCTGGCCCGCCCCGAAGCGGACCAACTCCTGCAACCTCCCCGCCCGCAGCGGTTTGAGGGTGCACAGGTAGTAGAGCGCCTCCAGCAGGTTGGTCTTCCCCTGCCCGTTCTGCCCCACCGCGATGGTGGCGTGCACGGACGGCTCCACCTCCACCTCGGAGAGGTTCCGGAAATCCTTCACGGTGAGTCGCAGCAGCCGCACGCAGCCGGGCACCCTAGCGGAGGAGTCCGCTACAGTGCGGGTCCTCATGCACGCACGCCTCGCCGCCCTGCTCGCCCTCCTCGCCGCGCCGCTCGCGGCCGCCCAGGTCCGCTGCCCCAACGTCCTGCTGGTGTTCGACGCCTCGGGCTCCATGGGCATCAAGGTGGAAGGGACCAACAAGGACCGCTTCCGGGTGGGGCGGGAGGCGGTAGCGTCCCTGCTCTCGGGTAACACCCAGAAGTTCCGCTACGGGCTGGAGCTCTTCGGGGTGGGGGTGGACGGCTGCGGGGTGAGCGACGCCACCTGCAGCTACCCCTCCCCGTCCACCTGCCAGTCGGTCCAGTGTGATTACAGCACCTCGCCGCACATCAACGCCGTCCTCACCGCCTCGGGCCCCG
>VGRA01000833.1 GCA_016875515.1 Deltaproteobacteria bacterium
CGCCCGCGCCTCGCCCGTGCCGGCATCCCCACCACGCCCCACCGCCCTGCCGTCTTCCGGGGGCCCTCCGGGGCACCCCGCGAGCGCCGCCAGGAGCAGCATCACCCGGGCACGTGGCTGCCACGGCGGAAGGGCGCGGCGCAGGGCCGACCCGGGCTCGTCGCGGAAGGTGGGGCCTGGAGTTCCCGGCAAGGGGCGCATACCTCGAGCCAACCAGCCTGCCACGGATGGAGCGGGGAGCGACGCCGGGGAGCGCGGCGCTGCGTGTCAGCCCCCGGCACCTGCGGCGCCAGGGCCCTGCTCCGCGGGGCCGAAGGTGCGGGCCGTGCCGCCTGCAGCATGCCTCGCCCGACCGGCCGGTCCTCCCGCCGCCGCGCAGCAACGTCCCGCGCACCGCCCCAGGCCCCGAAGCCGCGGGGCGCCCGCATCCGGGATCAGCGGGGCGGCGCCCGGCGGAACTCCACGTCCACGGAGGTCGTCCCGCCTTCCACCTCCATGCGCTGGGGACCGAAGGGCGCGTGGCCCGGCGCGGACACGGTGAGCGTGTATCCGCCCGGCGGCAGCCCCTCGAAGCGGGCGAGGCCGTCCTCCGCGGTGCGCTGCAGGCGAGGCTGTCCCCCGGGTGCTCCCGGCGAGCGTTCGCGCTGCAGCTTCACCTCCGCCCCGGGAAGGGGCGCCCCGCCGGCGCGTACCGATACCGTTGCCCCCGGCGGCGGCACGGGCTCGAGCCGCACGCCGCGCGCGGGCGCCTTGCCTCGCCACGCCGCCTCGCCGAGCCCATCCAGAGAAGCCTCCAGCTGGAATTCGCCGCACGGCACCTCCAGGGAGAAGGCCGCGCCCTCAAGCACCGCCGTCCCGGTCTCGTCCCCTGCGCGGTACCGGAAATCCTCCGGGAGCTCCCGGCCCACCGGCGCCACCACTGTCCCGGTCACGGTGCACCTGGGCCGTTCGGGCAGCAGCGCGAGCGTCACCTCCTGTCCGGCGCCCGCCACCTGGACGGTGAGCTCCTTGCGCGCCCCCGCGTGCTCCGCGTACAGCTCCCATGCCCCCGCCGTCAGCGGGCCGAGCACCACCCACCCCTCCGCGTCCGTCTCGCCCTCGAACATGCGCTCCTCTGCCGCGGCCATGGCGCGCGCCTGGGCTCCCTGGACCGGCGCGCCGGAGATCCCCACCACCCGCACCGGCACGGGCCACGCGGGCCGCAGCGACAGCGTGGCCTTGCAGTCGCGCGGGGTGGCCTCCAGCCGCACCGGGGCAGAGCGCCCCTGGCCGTCTTCGCCCTCGAGGGCAATTCTCGCCCCCTCGTGCAACTCCAGCAGCAGCCGGCCGCCGGGGGCCCCGTGGATCTGCTCGGGCCCTTCCCCGGAGAGCCAGGTGACGCGGACGCGCGCGTCCACGGGGCGCCCGTCCCGCACCACCCGTACCTGGCAGCGTGCCTCTGTCCGCAGCACCACGTGCATGTCGTCCCCCGAGGAGCCGGTCCTCTGGGCGGCGTACCCGGGCGCGTCCACCAGCACGGTGAGGCCTTCCTCCGGCCCCTCCAGCGTGAAGCTGCCGTCCTCTCCCGTCACCGCGGTCCGCACCCGCCGGGGCAGCTCCGTGACCAGGTGGACGTGCGCCCCCACCACCGGCCGCTCGTCCTCGTCCGCCACCACGCCCGCCACCTTCCTCAGCGGGGCCAGCACGAGCGCGCGGGCCTCCA
>VGRA01000834.1 GCA_016875515.1 Deltaproteobacteria bacterium
TACCTCCTGCGCGTGCAGCCGTTGGACGAGGCGGGAGGAGAGTACGGGGAGGACGGCGGGGGTGAACCGCCGGTGGAGGATGATCCGGAGGCCACGCGTGCACCGCCCCCGGAGCCCGAACCGGCCGCGTCGCCCCCGGGGCGCATGCCGGCGTCCCTGGCCTCAGCGCTGGCCAAGAAGAACAAGAACAAGGTGGACCCGCGGTTGGAGCGGTACTCCCAGCTGCAGAAGGACATCCACGACCGTTTGATCGAATACCTGGACCTCCGCCGGCTGGACATGGACCGGTTGGGGGACGAGGAGTTGTGGCGGCGGACGGAGAAGGCCGTCAACGACATCCTGGACCAGATGGAGGGTGACGGGGAGCTGCCCGCGGACGTGAGCCGCGAGGCCCTGCTCACCGACGTGCTGAACGAGGCGCTCGGGTTGGGGCCGCTCGAGGGGTTCCTCGCGAGCGACGAGATCTCCGAGATCATGGTGAACCACGCCAACCAGATCTACATCGAGCGCAAGGGCAAGCTGGTCCTGTCCGACAAGACGTTCAGCTCGAACCAGGCAGTGCTGGGGGTGATCGAGCGGATCGTGGCGCCCATCGGGCGGCGCATCGACGAGTCCAGCCCTCTGGTGGACGCGCGGCTCAAGGATGGCAGCCGCGTCAACGCCATCATCCCGCCTCTGGCGCTCAAGGGCCCCTGCATCACCATCCGCAAGTTCAAGAAGGAGGCGCTGAAGATCCACGACCTGGTGAAGTACAAGACGCTCACGCCGCAGATGGCGGAGTTCCTCCAGATGTGCGTGACGGCGCGGAAGAACATCGTCATCGCGGGGGGGACCGGGTCCGGTAAGACGACCACGCTGAACATCATCAGCTCCTTCATCCCGGAGGACGAGCGGATCGTCACGGTGGAGGACGCAGCGGAACTGCAGCTGCCGCAGGACCACTGGGTGCAGCTGGAGTCCCGCCCGCCCAACCTGGAGGGCAAGGGGGCCATCACCATCCGGGAACTGGTGAAGAACTGCCTGCGCATGCGCCCGGACCGGATCGTGGTGGGGGAGTGCCGCTCCGGCGAGACGCTGGACATGCTGCAGGCCATGAACACCGGCCATGACGGGTCGCTCACCACGCTGCATGCCAACACGCCGCGTGACGCCATTGCCCGGTTGGAGACCATGGTGCTGATGAGCGGCATGGAGCTTCCGGTGAAGGCCATCCGCGAGCAGATTGCCGCGGCCGTCCACCTCCTGGTTCAGCAGACGCGCTTCTCGGATGGGACGCGGAAGATCTGCTACATCACCGAGGTGTCCGGCATGGAGGTGGACGTCGTCACCTTGCAGGACATCTTCTACTACAAGCAGGAAGGCTTCACCGCCGAGGGCAAGATCCAGGGCCGCTTCGTTGCCTCCGGCTTCGTGCCAAAGTTCTACGACGACATGAACCGGCGCGGCATCCCGGTCAACATGAAGATCTTCCGCGAGGAGTAACGCGCCGTGGCCACGCTGGTAGTTCGATACCCCGACGGCAGGACCGAGGAGCACCCGCTCGAGGGCTCCGTGACCGTGGGGCGGGCCGAGGGGAACGGCCTGGTGCTGGTGGAAGGGGGCGTGAGCCGCCGCCACGCCACCTTCACCGCGGTGGGCGCGGACGTGTACGTGGAGGACGCGGGCTCCTCGAACGGCACGTGGGTGGACGGGGAGCG
>VGRA01000835.1 GCA_016875515.1 Deltaproteobacteria bacterium
TGATGCGGGGGCTGCCCGAGCGGGAAGACGCGCTGGACGACGAGGCGTACTGGGCCCGGTAGCCCCCCTCGCCGGACGCCTCAGGCCAGTGGTAGGCAGGGGTGGTCATGTCACGCACCCTCCGCCACCCTTCCCGGCTGCTGCCGGCCTCGCTCGTGCTTGCGGCGCTCCCGCTGCTCGCCGCCACCTGCGGCTCGAGCGGCACCGGTGCCCACGCCTTCGCCCGCCACTCGCTCATCATCCCCATGGATGCCTGCTTCCAGGGGGACGGCAAGACGCCACCGACCGCGTGTCCGGGTGCGGCGGATCCAGGCAACGTCCTGCGCGCCTACGGCCTGGTGTACCAGCTGTTGCAGAACAACATCCCCGTCTACTGGATCATCCAGCCCACCAAGGCCTCGCTGACGGATGTGGATCTCACCGTGGCGTGGTCCGGCGGCGCCCCGGTTGCGAAGTACGCGTGAGCCAACGGTACCTTCGGCGCCCCACCGCCCAACAACACCACCCAGTCCGTCAGCTACCGCGGCGGCCCCTTCGTGGTGGACGGCGCCTACTTCGCGCAGGCCAACGCGGTGCTGCAGGCCGCGTCCATCAAGTCCGTCTTCGGCGCCACCAACGCCGTCAACGTGCACGTCTCCAACGTGGCCTTCACCGCCCACGTCACGCGCGCCATGAACGGAGGCTGCAACGCAGGGGAAGCCACGCCGCCCCCCATTGCGCTGCTCAACATCAGGGGAGCGGACGGGCTCAATTCGCTGGGCGTCCTGCAGGGCTACCTGGACGCGGCGGGGCTGGGCGGGCTGCCCGGCGCGGGAGGCACCGCAGCCGGGCCCCATGGCACCATCTATGACCGGCTGGACGTGGCGGACTTCCTCCCCACCGCGCCCAACGCCCAGCCCAGCCTCGCCAACTCGCGGCTGGGGCAAAACGGCTACCGCGTCCTCTGGGCGCCGCACTGGGTGGGAACCTGCCCCACCACCGCCCCTTACAATTGCCTCGCCCCCTCCTACACCCAGGCGCAGCTGGACGCTGTGCGCGGAACCATCCGCGAGTTCGTGAGCACCGGGCACGACTTCCTCGCCCAGTGTTCCGCCATCACCACCATGGAAGGGGGGGACTGAATACTGCCAGACGGTGATCAACGACGACACCGCCTCCACCGCCCAGTTCATGGCGATGAAGGGCATGGACTACAACCTCTCCGGGTTCCAGAACTCGAGCTGCAACCGGACCTACGCCAGCTTCGTCCCGCTGGATCACAAGTCGCTCGGATCCCCCTTCATGCAGCTGGCCGAGTTCCCCTTCCAGGGGGTCAACGGCGCGGTGGCCAACTACCGCCCAGGCTACAACTCGCTGGGGTCCACGTGGAGCGCGGGCATCACCCGCCTCATCTCCTCCAAGCCGTACTCCACCTGGGACATGTTCACGCTGAAGGGCGGGACGAACGGCGCGGGCAACGTGCTGTACCTGGCCGGCCACGACTCCAACGGGCAGGCAGCGGGCACTCGGCTGGTGCTCAACACGCTCTTCAACCTGGGCTCCACCTGCGTCTCCGCCAACACGCCATGTGACACCGGCCAGCTGGGCGTGTGCGGCCAGGGGATCATCCAGTGCGTCAACGATCTGCCCACCTGCGTCCCCTCCAAGTCCTCGTCCGCGGAGCTTTGCGACGGGCTGGACAACGACCGCAATGGGC
>VGRA01000836.1 GCA_016875515.1 Deltaproteobacteria bacterium
GGGTTGGCGGCTGCGTGGTCGTCCTGCTGCGGACGGAGGCCGTGGCGAAGGTCAGCCAGGTGTTGCGCGAGCAGTACCGCGCCCGCCACGGCCGCGAGACGCTCCTGCGCCTCTCGCGCCCCAGCGGCGGCGCCCACCTGGTGGTCGAGGAGTCGCTCGCCGTCATGCCCCGTCCCTGAAGGCCTTTTTTGCTGCGGTCGTGGGGCCTTCGACGTAGAGAGCCTGCGGTCTCACCGACTCGAGGAACCCGCATGTCCCCGCCCGAGAGCCTGCCGTTTCTCGACACGCTGTTGCACCAGTACCGCCAGGCCGGTCCCTGGATGACGCTCGCGCAGGTGGCCGGCGTCTTCTTCGCCGGTTCGTTCGTCTTCGACGTCATCCACTGGATGCTGCACCGCTTCATGCGCAGCGAGATCCCGCTGCTGCGCGCCGTGGGGAGCCTGCACGGCGCCCACCACCAGTTCCTGGACGAGCGGCTCGTCATCAACCCGGCGTGGATGGTCCGTAACCTCCTCCTGCACGCCGTCCCGGAGGTCTCGACGCAGCTGGCCGTCTCGAGCCTGTTCTACCTGTTCTGCCCTGCGCTGCCCGTGGTGCTCGCCCAGGCCACCATGGTGGTCCTCTTCGTGGGCGTACTCATCCTGCGCGGCAAGGATCTCAACCACCTGCCCTACGGCCAGGTGAAGTCGCCGCACGACGTCTTTCTCGTCTCGCCCAGCTACCACCTGCAGCACCACGAGAACGGCGACGTCTTCTTCAGCAGCTACCACCAGTTGTTCGATCTCCTCTTCGGCACGGCCTGCGTCATCAAGGGACGCACCTTCGTGGTGACGGGGGCGAACGGCGCGTTCGGCAAGCCGCTGGTGGAGATGCTGCGCCGCGCCGGGGCGAAGGAGGTCCGCACGCTGCGGTTTGGCCAGGACTGGACCTATGGCGAGGTGGCCCGAGCCCGGCCCCAGCTGGAGGGGGCCGACGTGCTGGTGCTGGGCCACGGCAGCAAGGTGGACCACGCCATGGAGGCCAACTGCGACGCCTTCCGGGACTTCGTGGAGCTGTTCCGCGAGGTGTCCGCCAACGCCCTGGTCGCGCCGGAGGTGTGGGCCGTGGGCAGCGAGATCGAGGCGCACCCGTCGTTCGGGGTGAAGGAACTGCAGATCTACTCGGCCTCCAAGCGCGCCTGGGCGCGCCACGCGCGGCGGTACTACACCGAGCGAGACCTCACCTACCGCCACATCGTGCCGTCCGCGTTCACCTCGCCCATGGGACCGGGGCTCATGTCGGGCCGGGTGTGCGCCGCCGTGGCGCTCTTCCTCATCCGCCGCGGCTTCCGGTACGTGCCGGTCACCTACACGGGCGTGGCCTTCTTCAACTACCTGAAGTTCGTCCTGCGCTGGCGGCTCTCGCCGCCGCACCTGCCCGAGCGGCGCACGGGGACGGTGCCCGCGCAGGGTGTACCCGTCGGCGCGTAGGGGCCTACCGCTTCTTCCCCAGCGGGGGCGTGAAGCAGTTCACCCGGGACAGGTCCATGCTGCCCTCCGAGTCTTCGACGTGGGCGCAGCCCATGAAGACCTCGTGGTCACACCCCATGACCCGGTACATGGTCAGGCTGGTGTCCAGGTCGCGCATCAGCGCCGAGTGCTCCTCCGCCTGGTCGCTTGTCCACTTGGCGAGCCTTTCGGGGTCAGCGGCCACCTC
>VGRA01000837.1 GCA_016875515.1 Deltaproteobacteria bacterium
CTCCCCCCGTCACGGTGGGGCTGGAGGTGCAGGGGCCGCGCGGCGCGGAGGCGCGGCTCATCAGGGGGGGCGCGGATCCGGCGCCACTCCAGCTGGGCCAGCCCATCCAGCTCCCCGTGGGCAAGGCCGAGTACGAGTTCCGCTGCAAGGGCAAGGGCAACTGGAAGGTCGGCACGGTGGACCTGGCGGAGCCCGGCCCCGTGCGCGTGAAGCTCCCCTGTCCGAAATAGCGCGGCAGGTTCCTCCCTCGGGCCCATGCCCCCCGTGCAGGACGCTCCGTACAGTCCCGCCCCGTCGTGGCACGGTCCGGGAAGACGAGGGCAGGGGGGCGGTGCCGCGCTTCTTCGTAGAGTGGATCGTCTTCCACGAGTTGCTGCACCACGTGCACCCGGTGACGCGCCTGCCGGACGGGAGGCGCTGCGTGCACCTGCCCGCCTTCCGGGACGCGGAGCGCAGCTTCCCGCTCCACGGGCGCGCCTTTGCCTGGGAGCGCGGGCACCTGGACGTGCTGCCCGGATTCGACCCCGCTCAGCGCCTGCGCAGCAGCGCCACGTCCCCCGCCCGCGCCGCCACCTCCAGCTCCGTGCCGAGCAGCGGCCCGAAGAGCCGCTCCGGGGGCGGGCCCTTGACGAGGAAGTGATCGTACGAGGGGCCCATGGTGGCGTAGTTGAACTGCTGCGGGCGCCACTCGGAGGAGGCGGTGGGGGGCGGGGGACGCGCGTACTTCACCGGGGAGTGGGGCGTCAGCGCGAAGCTGAAGTTGGCGTAGCCGCCCTGCTCGCGCGCCACGCGCGCCGCGGCATGCAGGTACACCGGGTGGGTCACCACGCGGCTGGCCGCATTGAACACGAGCCCGAAGGTGCGCGCCTTCGGCTGCGCGGCGGCCGTCACCTCGCGCAGCCCGGCCGCCTCCGCCGAGAAGGCGGCGTACCCCCTCCAGAGCGGCACCGAGAGCGCGGCCGCGACGGCAAGCCCGGCGGCCGCGAGCGCCACCTCCCCGCTCGGGCGAAGGGTGGGCACCAGCAGGACGCAGAGCGCCGCGGCCAGGTGGGCGAATCGCGGGTTCAGGTAGTACATGTACCCGCGGATGTCGAAGGGCAGCAGGAAGTACAGCCCCAACGCCATCGCGGCGAGGAGGGCCAGTCGCGCCAATCCCGTCCAACGGCGCGTCTTCTCCTCCGGTGGGGCCCAGAGCCCCAGCGCCCACGCCACGGCCAGCGCCGCACCCACCCACCCCAGCACCGCCCGGTCCGAGCCGTCCTGCAGCTGGTTGGCGAGCAGCGACAGCAGGTCCTCCCGGTTCTGGGCGAAGGACTTCCACGCCAGGTTCTGCGGGGAGAGCATGGGGCCCCAAGCCTTCCACGGCGCGCCCGCCTCCACCTCGGCCGGCGCGCCGGCCCGCAGCACCACCCACGCGAAGAACAGCCCCACCCCGGGGAGGACGGAGGCGAGCGCAGGCAGTCGGGGCGCCAGGCGTGCGCGAAAGGGCAGTCCGGTGGCGTCCTCGGGGACGTGGGTGGTGAGCAGCAGGGCGGGGAGCGCCACCGCCAGGAAGGCGAAGGCCTGCACGTGCATGAGCAGCACGGCCAGAAGGCACGCCGCCACCCCGGCGGCCCACGCGCGGCGGCGCGGGGCGTCCCCCAGCGCCTTCAGGAACAGCCCGCAGGCGAAGAATGCCAGTGGCAGCGCCG
>VGRA01000838.1 GCA_016875515.1 Deltaproteobacteria bacterium
CTGCGCCCGCGCCCAGCATCACGGCGGCACGCCACCGCCGGGCGGTGGAAGGTGGTTGTCCATGGTCCACTGGCCGCTGCTTAACATACCGGGCCCCCAAGCCCCCGGGCCCGCGTGCCAGCGTCGGCGCTGCGTGGCGCCCCGGCATTGTCCCTGCGCTCGAACTGCGATGCGCACGCGGAGCATCCCTGGGCGCAGCCGTCTGTCCTCCCCGTGCGTCAGGCCGCCTGAGAGCTGACTTCCCCCCTCGGGGGCGTCCGCGACCCGGGCGGGCCTTCCATCAGTGCCCGGATGGACGCGAGGTCCGCGGCCGCGGGCAGCCCCCAGCCGTCCGGGTAGCCGAACGCCTCGCGCACGGACGTGGTGCCGAAGCGGTCCCCGAGCAAGTCCAGGTGCTCTCCCGTGATGAACGCCGGGTGCGGCACGCCGCTGGCCCGGCACAGCGCGAGCACCTCCTTGCGGAGCGTCACCATGTAGTTGGCCAGCCGCGCTGCCTTGTGGGTGGGATCCAGCCCGCGCATGAGCCACCTGTTCTGGGTGGCGATGCCGGTGGGGCAGTGGCCCGTGTGGCACTCCTGCGCCTGGATGCACCCAATGGCGAGCATGGCCTCGCGCGCCACCGCAACCAGGTCGCAGCCCAGCGCAAAGGCAAACAGCACCTGCTCGGGGAACCCGAGCTTGCCGGAGCCGTTGAACACCACGTTGTGGTGGAGGCCCCGCTCGGCCATGGCGCGGTACACCTGCGAGAAGCCCAGCTTGAACGGCAAGGAGACGTGGTCCGAGAAGGCCAGCGGCGCCGCGCCGGTCCCCCCTTCGCCGCCGTCAATGGTGATGAAGTCCACCCCGCGGCCGGTGGTGTCCATCTGCCGCGCAAGGTCCGTCCAGAACGCCCCCTGCCCCACCGCGGACTTGATGCCCACCGGGATGCCGCCCGCCGCTTCCGAGAGGCGCTCCGCGAAGTCGAGCAGCTCGCTGGTGTCCCGGAAGGCGGTATGGGCCGAGGGGCTGACGCAGTCCTTGCCGAACGGGATGCCGCGGATCTCCACGATCTCCTGCGTGATCTTCGCCGCGGGCAGGATGCCCCCCGCCCCGGGCTTGGCCCCCTGCGACAGCTTGATCTCCACCGCGCGCACGGACGGCGCCTTCGCCAGCGTCTCGAGGAACCGCTCCTGGGAGAAGCGCCCCTGCGCGTCGCGGCAGCCGAAGTAGCCGGTGCCTACCTGCCAGACCAGGTCCCCGCCGTGCTTGTGGTGCGGGCTGATGCCCCCCTCGCCGGTGCTCTGCCAGCAGCCCGCGAGCGCAGAGCCCCGGTTGATGGCCTCCACCGCCGCCGCGGACAGCGAGCCGTAGCTCATTCCGGAGACGTTGACGATGGAGGCGGGCCGGAAGCGCCGCGCCCGGTTGCGCCAGCCGCCGAGCACCTTGGCGCACGGGGCGCGGTGGTGCTCGTCGTAGGCCGGGTCCCCCTTGTGGGGATCCAGCAGCGGGAAGGGGGCGTGCCGGATGACCAGGTGCCCCGGCGTCTGCTCGAGGTCGCTGTCCGTGCCGAAGCCGAAGTAGTTGTTCTCCTTCTTGGACGACGCGTACACCCACCGGCGCTGGTCCCGGGAGAACGGGCGCTCCTCGTCGTTGCCGGTGACGATGTACTGCCGCAGCGCCGGACCCACGCGCTCGAGCAGGTAGCGGAAGT
>VGRA01000839.1 GCA_016875515.1 Deltaproteobacteria bacterium
ATGCTCGCCCTCGGCGGGGCCGGCATTGCGTGGTGGAGCAGCCGCCCGCCGCCGCTGCGCTTCGAGACGGTGACGGTGGACGAGGGGCTGGTGGAGCAGAAGGTGGTGGCGCGCGGGGCGCTCTCCGCCCCGGTGGACACCTGGGTGGGCAGCGGCGTGGCCGGGCGCGTCTCGAAGATAGAGATCGCCCCCAACGCGCGCGTCGTGCGCGGACAGTTGCTTGCCCGCGTGGAGCCGGTGGGGGCACAGGGGGCGCGCGAGCTCGCCCGCACCAACCACACCGCCGCCCTCGGCAACGTGGACCAGACGAAGAACCAGCTGAAGCGGGCCGAGGCGGAGCTGACGCGGACGCAGGAACTGGCGAAGAAGAAGCAGGCCAACGCCTCGCGGCTGGACATCTCCCGGGCCACGGTGGAGCTTGCCAGGGCAGCCGTGGCCGCGGCCGAGGCGCTGGAGGTGCAGGCGCAGGTGACGCTGGAGCAGGCGGAGCTGGATCTCTCCAACTCCGTCATCCGCGCCCCGACCGACGGTTTCGTGGTGAGCCAGGATCTCCAGGTGGGCCAGCTCGTCACCACCGCGAACAGGAAGGGCCGCTTCTTCGGGCTCGCCACGCGGTTGGAGACGCTGCGGCTGGAGGTCAAGCTGCCCGCGGCCGAGGCGGTGAAGCTGGAAGCGGGCGCGTACGGCACCTTCGCGCTGGAGGGGGGCCCGGACCGGCCGCTGCGCGCGACGGTGAAGGAGATCCTCCCTCCGGAGGAGATGGGCGGCGAGGCCCCCGTGGTGCTGGACGCGGAGAACCCGGACGGCACGCTGGTGCCGGGCATGGCCGTCACGCTCATCATCGTCCACGCGCGGCGGCCCCGGACGCTGCGGCTGCCCCACTCGGCCCTGGCCTTCCAGCCGGACGCCGCCGTGCGCCACCGCTTCCCTATCGCCGGTGACCCACCGGACCGCACGACGGTGTGGGTGCTGGACGCGGACGACCGCCCCGCCAGGCGCCCGGTGGTGCTCGGGATTGCGGGTGCCGTCTTCACCGAGGTGGTGGGCGGCTCGCTGGGCGCGGGGGACAAGGTCATCACGCGGGCATGGGTGTCTCAGGACTGAAGGCAGGGAAGGCCATGGCGCGCAGATCGGGGATCTGGACAGCGTGGGCGGTGGCAGGGCTGCTGCTGGCCGGCGCGCTCGGCGCCTGGTACTGGCATGCAGGCCGGGGCCCCGCCGCACCGGCCATGCGCTTCGACACGGTGAAGGTGGACCGCGGCCCCGTGGTGGCGCGCGTCACCGCCACCGGCACGCTCTCCGCGCTCGTCACCGTGCAGGTCGGCAGCCAGGTGTCCGGCCGCATCTCCCGGCTGGAGGTGGACTTCAACTCCCCGGTGAAGAAGGGGCAGGTGCTGGCCCGGATTGATCCCCAGCTCTTCGAGGCCGCCCGCGCGCAGGCCGCCGCCAACCTCTCCGCGGCCCAGGCGGGACTGGAGCGCGCCCGGGTGCAGGCGCTGGACGCGCAGCGCCAGCTCCAGCGGGCACGCAGCCTGGCCGAGCGCAAGCTGGTGGCCCAGGCGGAACTGGACACCGCGCAGGCCAACGCCGAGTCTGCCGAGGCGGCGGTGGCGGGCGCGCGCGCGTCCGTCGCCCAGGCCCGCGCGGCGCTGCACCAGGCGCAGGTCAACCTCACCTACACCAC
>VGRA01000840.1 GCA_016875515.1 Deltaproteobacteria bacterium
GGGCACGCCGTGTTGCTCCTTACGGGCCTTCCCGGAGCCGCGGCCGCATGGCTGGCGTCCTCCACCGGCGCGGGCTGGGCATGGGACGAGGGGGCTCCGCAGTCCCGGCCCGGCGCCGGGTGGCTGTCCGGCACCACCGACGCGCTCGGGGCGCTCGCCGGCCGCGCCCTCCGGGAGGGCCACGGAGAACTGGGTACCGCGCTCGGACAGGCGCTCCACGCGGTCCAGCCGCCTCCGGCGCTCCAGTTGGGCCGGGCGCGCTGGGGATTCGGGGCGCGCACCCGGGTGATGGGCGTGGTGAACGTCACCCCGGACAGCTTCTCGGACGGCGGGCGCTTCCTGCAGGAGGACGCGGCGGTGGCGCACGGCGAGCAGCTCGCCGCGGCCGGCGCGGACATCCTGGACGTGGGCGGGGAGTCCACCCGCCCGGGGGCGGCGCGGGTGTCGGTGGAGGAGGAGCTGCGCCGGGTGGTGCCGGTCATCCGGCGCCTGTCCGCGGCCGGGGCGCTCGTCAGCGTGGACACCTCCCGCCACGAGGTGGCCCGCGCCGCGCTGGAGGCCGGCGCGGTGATGGTGAACGACGTCTCCGGCTTCCGCTGGGATCCCCAGCTCCCCTCGGTGGTGGCGGAAGCCAACGCCGCCTGCTGCCTCATGCACGTGAAGGGCACCCCGGACACCATGCAGCGGGCGCCCGCGTATGCGGACGTGGTGGAGGAGGTGACGGCGGCGCTCGCCGGGAGCCTCTCGCGCGCCGAGGCGGCGGGCATCCCGCGAGGGCGCCTGCTTGTGGACCCGGGGATCGGCTTCGGGAAGACGGCGGGCCTCAACCTGCTGCTGCTGCGAAGGCTCGGCGACCTCCGTGTGCTCGGGTGCGGGGTGTTGGTGGGGACCAGCCGCAAGGGCTTCCTTGGCAAGCTGTGCGGCGACAAGCCCGCGGGTGAGCGGCTGTGGGCCACGCTCGGGAGCATCGCGGCCGTGGCGGCGCGAGGCGATGCCGACGTCGTCCGGGTGCACGACGTGGCCGAGGCCCGGGACGCGTTGGCGGTGGCGGACGCCATCCGGGGCGCCCTGGACGGCGGGGACCTGTACGGTTGGACGGTTGCTGGGCCTGCGGGCGCGCCCTAGCTTGCATCCCACCGCGGCGCGCCGTCCGGAGGTATAAGCGCCCCCCCCAGACCGAGCGTGACATGGCCTACAAACTCCCCCCCCCCGCGCCCGAGGGCGCGCCCCAGAAGCTTTTCGGCACGGACGGCGTGCGGGGCACCGCCAACGTCTTCCCCATGACGGCCGAAGTGGCCATGCAGCTGGGGCGGGCGCTGGCCTACCTCATCCGCAACGGCTCGCACCGGCACCGGGTGATCATTGGCAAGGACACGCGGCTGTCCGGCTACATGCTGGAGAACGCGCTGGCCGCGGGCATCAACAGCATAGGCGTGGACGTGGCCTTCGTGGGTCCCCTGCCCACCCCGGGCATTGCCAACATCGTCGTCTCCATGCGGTGCGACGCGGGCGCGGTCATCTCCGCGTCCCACAACCCATACCAGGACAACGGCATCAAGTTCTTCTGGCGGGACGGCTTCAAGCTGCCGGACGAGACGGAGGGGAAGATCGAGGACCTCATCTTCTCCGGGAGGATCGACCGGGTGCGCCCCACGGCCACCAAGATCGGCCGGGCGGT
>VGRA01000841.1 GCA_016875515.1 Deltaproteobacteria bacterium
AGGTGCAGCTGCGCGCGGAAGCGGCGGAACTGGCCGTGCACCTACGAAACCGTCATGTGGCGCACGGTGAAGGAGAGGGAGGAGTGGGCCGGGTCGGCCTGCCAGGTGGGGGTGGGCAAGGGGGCGTACGGCGGCGCCGCGCACGGCCGCTGTCGAGGCCGCGAGGGGCGTCACCGTCCGCTGCGCGTCACTGGGCGGGGCGCGTTCCGAGCGCCGCCTCGGCGCGGGACACCACCTCCGGCCACTCTGACTCGGTGAAGCCGCGCACCGTCGCCTGCCGCTCGTCCAGCCACGCGAAGTGGTCCGCGGCCACGTGCGGGAGCGCCGCCCACGGCAGCCGGAGCGGCTCCCCCTGCGCCTTCACCAGAACCATGTCCACCGGGGCGAAGACGTGCGCCTTGCCGGGCTGCCAGGTGCTGGCGGTGAACTCGGAGCTGCCGCGGCGCAGCCCCATCACGGTGGCCGGGTGGATGCCGTGCAGGTGCACCCACTGCACCTGCCGGTAGGCGGACACCACCTTGTCCCACAGCCCCTCCTGGGCCGTGGACGTGGTGCGGAGCGACTCGTAGGTGCGCGGCCCGAGGAAGAACGGGCGGAGGCAGCCCGGCAGCTCCAGCGTGCGCCCCAACAGCACGGCGGTGTTGAGCGCGTCGTTCTCCTCCGACTGCGCCCGGGCGAGCGCCGCGGCCACCTCATCGCTGAAGAGCGCGGTGGGGGCCACCGGCCCGTCCACCGTCTCCACCTGCTGCGCGCCGAGCAGCCCGGCCGACAACTCCACAAGCTGCAGCCCCAGGGTCAGGTCCTCGCGGGAGGGGAAGCCGGGCAGGCGCAGGGTGAGGGTGCCGTCTCCCTCGAGCAGTTCCACGCCGCGGGTGCTGAGCCCCTCGCGGAAGGCGAGCACCAGCGGGGCGCGCTGCAGCTTGCTGCCCTTCTCCGGGGCCTCCCCCCGCAGGCGGAGGTCCTGCGGGAGGCGGGCCTGCAGCCCGGTGAGGACGTCCTTCCAGCTCTTGCCTTGGGACTTCAGTCTGAACGCGTGGGCCATGGTGCTTGAGGGCCGGTCTAGCCCGCGTCCTCGTCGAACGTCCAAGCGGGGGAGAGAGGTTTCAAGGTGGCGCGGTGCGCCTCCGCCGTGTCCGTGATGGCCTGGCGTTCGGACGCGGACCAGCGGTCCAGCGTCTTGAGCAGCGTGCGCATGCGGGGGTTGTTGGACAACCTTGCGCGGTGCCGCGCGAGGAAATCCCAGTACAGCGCGTTGTACGGGCAGGCGGTGGGGCCGGTGCGAACGTCGGGGTCGAACCGGCAGCGGGCGCAGGGGGACTCCGGCGCCTTGCCGCGTCCCTTTGCAGGGGCGCCCACCTGCCGCTTGAGGTAGGCGGCGGAGGCCACGTAGGGCTTGGTGGTGAAGGCCTCGGTGCCGAACATCCCCATGCCCACCACGTTGGGCAGCTCCACCCACTCGTAGGCGTCCACGAACGCGGCCCAGAACCAGAGCGACACCGCGTGGGGTTCAATGCCGGCCAGGGTGGCGTAGTTGCACAGCACCATGAGCCGCTGGATGTGGTGGGTGTAGCCGGTCTGCTCCACGGCGGTGAGCGCGTCCTGCACGCAGGCCATGGGGGCGCGCGCGGGCTCCCAGAAGAAGTCCGGCAGCGGCAGGGTGGCCCCCAGCTGG
>VGRA01000842.1 GCA_016875515.1 Deltaproteobacteria bacterium
CCTGCGCCAACCCGAGCGCAAAGAAACCCGCGCTGCGCTCGTCCACCACCGACCAGCAGCGGAGCCCCGGCGCGCGCGCACAGGACAGTGCGATTGGCGTGGAGCGGGAGCCCGGGCAGATGACCGCGTGCTGCACGCCCGCGCGGACCCACTCGGACACCAGGGCGTCTGCCCAGCGTGGATTCAGATCAGACATGGGGCTGCCCCTCCCCGCCCAGCGCGGCCTGCACGGTCCGCAGCTTGCGCGACGTCTCCGCCCACTCGCCGCCGCTGGTGGAGCCGGCCACCACGCCCGCGCCGGCGTATGCCACCACGGCCCCGTCTTCTGAGAGCAGCGCGCAGCGGAGCGCCACGCGAAGCTCCACCGACGCGCCCTCGACACACCCCACCACGCCGGTAAACCAGCCCCGGGACAGGCGCTCCTCGGACTGGATGAATGCGCTCGCGGCGTCCCGCGGCCACCCGTTCACCGCCGGCGTGGGGTGAAGCTCCCGCACCAGCGCGGGCAGCGCGGCGCGGTGCGAGAGGCGCGCTGAGATGGGCGTCCGCAGGTGGGCCACTCGCGGCAGGCGAAGGACCTCCGGCCCTGAGGGCGCCACGAGCCCATCCACCCGCCCCTCGAGCGCGGCGCGAATGGCGGTGACGACGTGGGCGTGCTCCCGGAGATCCTTGTTTGACCGGGACAGGCCGTCTGCATCCTCAAGGGGAGCCGTGCCGGCCAGCGCCTCGGTCTGCAGCCGGTCTTCCTTCAAGCGGCAAAGGGTCTCGGGCGTGGCGCCCAGGAAGGCCCTCGTCCCGCGCCGGAACAGGAAGGCCCGCGACGTCGGGTTCTCCTGCGCGAGCGCAAGCAGCACCTGGAGCGGGGTTGCGGTGGAGGTCCCTCCGGCCGAGCGCGCGAGCACCACCTTCTCCAGCGCCCCCCGCGAGATGGCCTCCACCGCCCGCGCGTGCAATGCGTCCCACTCGGTGCGCGCGCCGGGGGCCCACGAGGTCCCCGGGGTGGACACCTCGCTGGGCATGGCGTCCCAAGCCCCTGCAACGGACCGGGCGCGAGCCGCGGATTCCGGGGTCCACTCCAGCCGCGCGCCCGCCTCGTCCCAGCGCAGCAGGACCTGGGGACGGAAAAAACGGAGCAACGGGAAGTCCGCCCAGGGCTCCACGGGCTCATGCTGGAGATCGAACGCCCAGCCACCGAGCCAGGGCCCGCCGTCCGGGACCTGCCCCAACAACCGCTCGAGCGCCGGGCCCACCTCCCTGGGTGTGGGCGCCTCGATGACGTCCTGCTCCCCCCACCCCAGCATCCCGTACGCACCCGCCACCCACCCCGCGTCCGGTGCGGGCAAAGCGGCATGCACGCGCCCGGGCAGGAGGGCGTGCTCGGCCCGGGACCCGGGAGCAGAAGCGGCGGCGCTGTCGCGGAACATGTGAACTCCGGTTGTTTCTACGGCATACCCGCGCTACATGCACGGCAGAGTTCAAGTGCGCTTGAACTCATTGAGTCAGGGGTCGGCTGAACGTGAGCGGATGCAACGACAACGGAGGCGGGGGCCGCAAGGAGGCGGGGGCGCTGCGCGTGCTGCGGGCGGCAAACCCTGCCGGGACGAGGGTCCGGGTGGGGCACGTGGAGGTGGGCGGCCCGGGCTTCGTGGTGATGGCAGGCCCCTGCGCG
>VGRA01000843.1 GCA_016875515.1 Deltaproteobacteria bacterium
AGCCTGCGTTATCAAGGCAGACGGGCTGGCTGCGGGGAAGGGCGTGGTGGTCGCGTCCAACGGCGAGGAGGCGGCAGGGGGCATCCGCACCTGTGCGGCGCTGGGGGCCGCAGGCGTCACGCTGATCGTGGAGGAGCGGCTGGAGGGCGAGGAGGTTTCCGTCATGGCGCTGTGCGACGGCGAGCGCTTCGCGCTGCTGCCCACCTCGCGGGATCACAAGCGGGTGGGGGACGGCGACAGCGGTCCCAACACCGGCGGGATGGGCGCGGTGTGCCCGGCCGGAAGCCTGGATAGGGCGGCGCTGGAGGCGGTGGGGCGGGACGTCATCGCCCCCACGCTCGCGGAGATGCGCCGGCGCGGGACGCCGTTCCAGGGCGTGCTCTACGCGGGGCTGATGCTCACCGCGGCAGGGACGAAGGTGCTCGAGTTCAACTGCCGGTTCGGAGATCCCGAGGCCCAGGTCATCCTCTTGTCGCTGGACGAGCCGCTGCTGCCGCTGCTGCAGGCCTGCGCCGGGGGAAAGCTCGAGGGGCGTCCACTGCGGGTGAAGGACGGGGTGGCGGTGGGCGTGGTGGCGGCCGCGGCCGGCTATCCCGCCTCACCCGGGACCGGCGACGTCATCGAGGGGCTGGAGCGGGTTCCTGATGGCGTGCAGGTGTTCCACGCCGGGACGCGGCGTCACGGGGAGGCGCTCGTCACGGCCAGTGGGCGCGTGCTCACCGTTTGCGCACGGGGCACCGACGTGACCGAGGCCCGGGCGCGTGCGTACGCGGGACTGGATGCCGTTCACTTCTCGGGGATGCACGCCCGGCGCGACATCGGGCTGAAACGTCGCGGCTGACGGGCTCAGGCGGGCAACCCGTCAGAGTCCCGCTTGCGTGCATGCCTGCGCCTTGAAGCCAATCTCTTCCCACCGATGCACGCCCGGCGCGAGACCGTGCTGTAGCCGCACGCCTGAGCAGGCGATCGGCGGTTCACGTGTCCGGGGCCGCGGGCACGGCGGCATCAGGCGCCTGCGCGGGAGGGACGGTTGCGGCCGCTCGCCGGCGGGGAGCCACCGGGGGCCGGCTTCTCCCGAAAGACAGGCACGCCCGCGCAGCGAGCCACCTCCAGGACAAGGCGTGTCGCGTCTGGCCCCTTGTCCAAGACGCCAGGCCGCAGGGGGCGTGGAGCAATACGTCCGCGGCCCGTCGCCGTCGCCCCGAGGACCCGGGCTATGCGCGCCCGGTGGGCGCCTGCTGCTCCGCCCGCACTGCCGCGGCGAGCCCCAGCCCCCAGGTAAACTGGAAGCTGAGGGAGACGCTTGAGTGGAAGGGCAGGTAATGCACCAACCCGAGCACGTGGTACCCGCCCAGCGACAGCAGTGCGCCAGAGGCCAGCCACGCGCCGTGCCGGTGTCCCCGCCACAGCGCGCGCGCGAGCAGGCCGTGGAACAGGGCGAGCAGCACCACGCCGACGAGGCCCGTCTCCGCCGCCACCGTCAGCCATACGTTGTGCGAGTCCGCCAGGATGTGCCGCGGCATGCGGAGTTCCTCCGCCATCTGCTCCGCGTGGAACTTGTGGTTGCCGAACCCCACCCCCGCCACCGGGTGCGCGGCGAACATCCGCGCCCCCGCGGTCATGGCGAGACGCCGCTCACCGTCCATCACGTTGGCCGCCGCGGC
>VGRA01000844.1 GCA_016875515.1 Deltaproteobacteria bacterium
GCGGCCAGTTGCCCCTCCTGGCACGCCTGCGCGAGCCCCGCCTTGTCCAGTTGGTGCCAGGAGGTGCTGAGCGGGAGGGACAGGGGCTTGAGCAGCTCGCACGCCACGCGCTCGCCGCCCGTACAGCGCTCCCGGTAGAGGGCGCGGCGGCGCTCCACGTCCGGGACCCCCACGTGCGGGACGCCCACGTCCGTCAGCACCATGGCCATGAACTCCGCCGTGGGCGCGGCGCCCTTCTGCACGGAGCCGCCGGTGGCGCCGTCTCCCAGGGGGTTGGAGCAGCCGGCCACGGAGAGCAGCAGCGCGGAGAGGTGCGCTGCGAGAGAACGTGCGTGGATGGGCATGGTCCGGCTCCTGTCCCTGGAAGGGGAGGGAGCATGCCTGCGGGGCTCTGCCTGCCGCAACGCGCGCCGCCGTGGCCTGCCCCTTGTTTCGGCCCGCGCCCGGCGCGACGCTCCGTCCGGCATGTCCCCCCTTCGCAAGGCCCTGCTCTTCCTCTCCGTCGAGCTCCTCCCTGCGCTCGGCGCGGCTGCGTGCCTGTGGCTCTGGTGGACCCGCGGCGTCCACGCGCTGGACCTCCTGCTGCTCGCCGTCATGTACGTGCTGGCCATCCTCGGCGTGGAGCTGGGGCTGCACCGCTACTTCTCCCACCGCAGCTTCACCGCGACCCCCGGCCTCACCCGCGCGCTCGTCCTGCTCGGCAGCCTGGCGGGGCAGGGGCCGGTCCTCTTGTGGACCGCCATGCACCGCACCCACCACGCGAACACCGACGAGGTGGGGGACCCGCACTCGCCGCTCGTGGCGGACGGCCGGCCGCGCAGCGCGCTCTCCCGCGCCCTCTGGGCCCAGTTCCTCTGGTACCTGGACCGCCCCGAAATCGTCACCTGGCGCGCCCGCGCGGAGGGCACCGCCCCGTTCGACCAGCTCACCTCGGACTGGCGCCGCGTCCCGGGCCTGCTCGCGTGGAACCGCGCCTACTGGCCCACCTTCTTCGCCGGCTTTGCGCTCCCCGCGCTCGTGGGCGGGCTCGTCTCCGGAAGTGACGGCGCCCTCCGCGGCCTGCTCGCCGGCGGCTTCCTCCGCCACTTCCTCGTCACCCAGTCCATCTACGGCGTGAACACCGTCTGCCACCTCTGGGGAAGCCGCCCGCACGCCACGCGGGACGGCTCGCGCAACAATGCCATCATGGCCTGGCTCACCCTGGGCGCCGGCTGGCACAACACCCACCACGCCTTCCCCGGCTCTGCCCGGCTGGACGAGCATGGGTGGCAGGTGGACCCCACCGGCTGGGTCATCCGCGCGCTGGCCCGGGCCGGGCTCGTGACAGCCGTGCACGGCCTGCCCGCCCGGGGACGCTGACGTCCGGGGACGCGAGACTGGCGCGTCCATGCCCACCGACACGTACACCAAGGCCGTCTTCACCGTCGTCGCCGCTTGCCTCGTCATCGCCGTCGCCCGCGGGACGCCGCTCGTCGGCACCGCGCACGCGCAGGGGGACAAGCTGCTCGCCTTGGACATCGTCCGGATGGGCGGCCATTCCCCGGGCAACGGGAACACCTTGCCCGTGAGCCTCAAGGAGGTGGGCGGCACGTCCCTGCACGGGCGCACGCTGGGCGTCCGGAGCCCGTAGCGGCCTCTGCCCTCTACGCGGCTTGAAGTGC
>VGRA01000845.1 GCA_016875515.1 Deltaproteobacteria bacterium
TCCTGGCGCTCGAGTCCGGCATGGCCGGCGGCGCGGACGTGATCCTCATCCCGGAGGTCCCCTACCGGGTGGAGCCCATCCTGGAGAAGCTGAAGCGCCGGCAGGACCGCAAGCGCAGCTTCTCCATCATCGTCGTCTCCGAGGGGGCCTACCCGGCCGGCGGTTCGGTCTCCGTGGCCTCGAAGGCGGAGGACACCCCCGGGCGCGGCGTGGTGCGGCTGGGCGGGGCGGGCAAGCAGCTCGCGGATGCGCTCTCGGCGCGGGTGGAGGCGGAGATCCGCGTCACGGTGCTGGGCCACCTGCAGCGCGGCGGCGGGCCCACCGCGGCGGACCGGCTCCTGGCCACGCGCTTCGGCGCCAAGGTGATGGACCTGGTCCGGGACGGCCAGTGGGGCCACATGGTGGGGCTGCAGGGGCGCGAGATCGTCCCGGTGGCGCTGCAGGCCTCCACCAAGGACCGGAAGGTGGACGTGGGCGGAGACCTCGTCCGGTTTGCCCGCAGCATCGGCACCTGTCTCGGGGACTGAACCAAGCGCCCATGCCGTCCCGCCTCGGAGAGATGCTCGGCCGGTACCGCCTCGAGTCCGAACTCGGCTCGGGAGGCATGGCCGTGGTCTACCTGGGAACGGACACCACGCTGGGGCGGCAGGTGGCGGTGAAGGTGCTGCACCCGCACCTGTCCCGCAAGGAGGAGTCCCGCCGCCGCTTCGCCCGCGAGGCCACCGCGGTGGCGCGGCTGCACCACCCCAACATCCTCGAGGTGTACGACTTCTCCGGCGCGGACGCCCCGGAGGGGTACCTCGTCACCGAGCACATCAAGGGGCGCACCCTGCGCGCGTGGGCGCAGGAGGGGGCGTTCCAGCCGCCGGAGCTGGGGGCGCTGTGCGCGCACGAGCTGGCCTCGGCGCTCGCCCACGCGCACGCCGCCGGCGTGGTGCACCGGGATCTCAAGCCGGACAACGTGATGGTCCGCGAGGACGGCGTGCTGAAGCTGATGGACTTCGGCATTGCCAAGATCGTGGACCGGGATGACCGGATGACCGTCACCGGGGCGCTGGTGGGCAGCCCCGCGCACATGGCGCCGGAGATCATTGAAGGCACCGAGGCCGGCCCGGCGTCCGACATCTTCTCGCTCGGAACCCTGCTGTACCTGCTCGCCACCGGCAGCATGCCGTTCGACGCCCCCAACACCACCGCCACGCTGCACCGGATCCTCGAGTGCCAGTACGAGGATCCCCGCCAGGTGCAGCCCGCCGTGTCGGACGCGCTCGCGGCCCTCATCACCCGCTGCCTTCAGCGAGATCCGGGCGCCCGCTTCCCGGACGCCGCCACGCTGCGCAACGCGCTCGCCGAGTACCTGTCCGCAATCGGGCTGGAGCGGCCCGCGGAAGAGCTGGCCGCCTTCTTCCGCGAGCCGGCCAGCTACCGCGTTGCCTGCCGCGAGCGGCTCACCGGGGCGCTCTTCCTTCGAGCGGAGCGGGCGCTCGCCGCCGGACAGACCGCCCCCGCGCTCTCTGCCCTCAACCAACTGCTCGGGCTGGAGCCTGCACACACCGGGGCCCTGCAGCTGCTGGACTCCATGAACCGCGCCCGCGAGCGCCAGCGCACGCTGCGGCGGTGGGCACGGCTGGGCGGCGCCGCAGCCGCCGGGGCCGCGCT
>VGRA01000846.1 GCA_016875515.1 Deltaproteobacteria bacterium
GGGGGGGGGGGGGGCCCCCCCCGGCGGGGGGGGGGGGGGGGGGGGCCGTACGCGGCGCCTGGGATGGAGAAGAACTTCCACACCAATGCCCTGTTCGTGGGGGTGGCGGTGGGACAGGGGAATCGAACCCCCCGAGCGCCGCTCGCGCGGCCCTCCAACGGTTTTGAAGACCGGGCCGGCCACCAGGCACGGAGGTCCCACCGCGGCGCAATCCCGCACGCGGCGGGCGGCCTGTCAATCCAGGCCGCGGTCTGCCAGGTCGTCCTCGTCCAGCCCCACCAGGTGCCCCAGCTCGTGCAGCACCGTCACCCGCACCTGCTCGGCGAGTTCCTCGCGCGTGCGGGCCGCCCGCTCCAGGTTCCGCTGGTACAGCACCACCCGCGCGGTGGCGTGGTCTGCCGCGTTGGTGAAGCTGCGCTCGCCCAGCGGCGTCCCCTGGAACAGCCCCAGCAGCCCGGGGCTGAGCGGCGGGGACTCGGCCAGCAGGTCCGCCACGTCCGGCAGCGGCTCCACCGTCACGCGCAGGTTCTCCAGCCGGGCGCGGAACTCCGCAGGGATCTCCCGGATGGCCGCCTCAACCAGCGCCTCGAACTCGGCGTCCGGCACCGTCACGGGCTCCGGGAACTCCTCGGGGGACAGCGCGCGCGCCCGTGCAAAGTGGCGGGCGGCCTCCTCCATGCGGCCGCGCCGCTCCGCGATGAGCCCCAGGTGGTGGTGGGCCCAGGGCTCCTCCGGCCCCTGCTTCAGCACCGCTTGGAAGGCCGCCTCCGCCTCGTCGAACCGGCACAGATCGTACAGCGCGCAGGCGCGCTCCAGCTTCGCCTCCAGCTGGGAGGGCTGGAGCTTCAGCGCGGCCTCCAACGCGGCCAGCGCCTCCTCCGGCTCCCCCGCCTGGTTGAGTCCCAGCCCCTGCAGCACGGCGAACTCCGCCTCCAGCTCCGGGTCCTTCTCCTTCCGCGCGCGCTTCCGTCCGCGCGTGGCCAACTCCAGCCCCGCCTCCAGCGTCTCCAGGTCCCCGCCCGGGCGGCAGATGAGGAAGTCGGCGAAGGCGAGCAGGATCTCCGGGTCATCCGGGTCCCGGTCCATGGCCTCGTCGAAGGCCTCCTCGGCCAGCTCCGGCTCGCCGCACTGGGCGTGGGCGGCCGCCTTGAGCGCCCAGGCCGCGGCCTCCTCCGGCGCCGCCTTCACCAGCTCCGCCGCCAGCGCCCGCGCCACCTTCGAGCGGCCCGCCGCCAGCGCCTCCTCCACCTGCCCCATCCGTTCTCGCACGTCCGGCTTTCCCATGGGGCCGCTCTTACCCGAACTTGACAAGGGGTGGGCGGCGGCATGTGCTTTCCCGTGCATCTGCATTCCTCGGGGACCCGCCCTGGACATCCTGGTCGTTGAAGACGACGCTGATCTCCGCCACCTGGTGGGCCGCTTCCTCGAGAAGCAGGGATTCGGCGTGGTGTTGGCGGAGCACCCGCTGGAGGCGCTCGAGCAGCTGTCCACGCGGAAGGTGGACCTTATCGTCACCGATTACATGATGCCCCACATGGACGGGGTGGCCTTCACCGAGCAAATCAAGGCCAACCCCGCCCTGAAGGAGATCCCGGTCATCCTCATCACGGCCTGGCCGGATGACGGCGTGACCGAGCGGGGCATGCGCAAGGGGGT
>VGRA01000847.1 GCA_016875515.1 Deltaproteobacteria bacterium
GGCGGCGGGCTGTTCATCTCCGTGGGGGACCAGGTGGACCCGGACGCCTGGAATGCGGCCCTGGGCGCGCTGCTGCCGCGGCCCATGCGCGTGGTGCGCACCGCCGCGACCCGCGAGGAGCAGGGGGCCGAGTCCCGCGCCGAGCGGCTCGCCCAGTACGACGACCGCCACCCCCTGCTGTCCCCCTTCCTCGGCGAGGCCCGCGAGGGGCTGCTCTCCGCCCGCTTCTACAAGTACCTGCTGCTGGAGGCGGCCGGGCCGGGCGAGGTGCAGGTGCTCGCCAACTACCGGGACGGCGCCCCCGCGCTGGTGGCGGCGCGCAAGGGCAAGGGACGGGTGCTGCTCTTCACCTCCACCGCGGACCGGGACTGGAGCGACTTCGCCATCCGGACCAGCTTCCTCCCGCTCATGCACCGGGCCGCGGCATGGCTCGCAGGCTCCCTGGACGAGCGCGAGGCGCTGCGCGGCCGCGTGGGCGAGGTGCTGACGCTGTCGCCCGAGGCGGCGCAGAACGCGGCGGCGGTGGCCTCCCCCTCGGGGGCCACCGTGCCTGCCCAGCGGCAGGAGAACGGGGCGGTGCTACTCGGGCCCTTCACGGAACCCGGGCTGCACGCCGTGCTGAACGCCGCGGGCAAGCCGCTGCCGGGCCGGGCGGTGCCGGTGGTGCTGGAGGGGAGCGAGTCGGACCTCTCGCGCCCCACGGACGCGCAGCTGGCCGCGTGGTTCGGCGAGGCCTCGGTGAAGGCCGCCGCAGCCGCCGCGGGCCCCTCGCGCGTGCCGCTGTGGACGTGGCTGCTGGTGTCAGCCAGCCTGGCCTTCTTCCTGGAAGGGCTGCTGCTGCGGAAGTAGCGGACTGAGGACGGGAGCGTGCGCTGATGACGAGCAAGGATCTGCACCGGGCCTGCGCAAGGATGTTCATGGTGGGCTTTCCCGGAACGCAGCCGGACGCGGCCTTCCGGGAGCTGATGGGCGCCGGGCTGTTCGGCGCCATCCTCTTCAAGCGGAACGTGACGGACGCGGCCGGCACGGCAGAGCTGTGCCGCGAGGTGAAGGCCGTGGCGGGGCGCCCCTTCGTGCTGTCCGTGGACCAGGAAGGCGGGCGGGTGGCGCGGCTGCGGGGCGCCCCGTTCACGGCGCTGCCGCCCATGCGGACGCTGGGGCAGCGCGGAGACGCGGCGCTGGTGGAGCGGGCCGGGCGGCTGCTTGCCTACGAGCTGCGCGCGCTGGGCTTCGACTGGGACTTCGCCCCGGTGCTGGACGTGGACACCAACCCGGCCAACCCGGTCATCGGGGACCGGGCGTTCCACGCGGACGCGGCCGAGGTCGCCCGGCTGGGCGTGGCGCTGGCCCGCGGGCTGGAGGCGGGCGGCGTGGCCTCCTGCGGGAAGCACTTCCCGGGGCACGGGGACACCTCCCAGGACAGCCACCTCACCCTGCCCCGGCTGCCGCACGGGCTGGAGCGGCTGCGGCAGGTCGAGCTGCACCCGTTCCGCGCCTACGCGGCCGCGGGGCTGTCGTCGCTCATGACCGCGCACGTCATCTTCGAGGCGGTGGACCCGGGCGTCCCGGCCACGCTGTCCCGCAAGGTGATGGAGGGGATGCTGCGGGGGGAGCTGGGCTTCGAGGGCGTCATGGTGTCCGACGACCTGGAGATG
>VGRA01000848.1 GCA_016875515.1 Deltaproteobacteria bacterium
ATACGGCCGGGGGCTGACATGCGGGAGTGCATGGGCCTGTCGGCCCGTTAAAATGGACTCCCTTCATGGTTGCCCTCCCCGCACAGCTTGCCGGCATGCGCCTCCCCTTCGCGCGGGAGATGTTGCCGTTGCTGCCGGCCGCGTCCGAGGCGCTCGCGGCGTGGGAGCGCACCGGGGACGCCGCCGCCCTGGCGCCTGCCCGCACCCTGTTCCACCGGGTGGCCGGGCTGGCGGGACTGTTGGGGGTGTCCGAGTTGGGGGCCCTGGCGGCCACGGGAGAGGACCTCATCCGGCTCCTCCAGGAGCAGGCCCTCGGCTCCGGGCGCCCGGCGGTGATCCTGCGGCGCCACCTGGCCCTGGTGGAACGCTGGGCCCGGGCCCAGGCCGCCCTGCCCGACGAGCCGCAGGTGCCGCCCTTCACGGACGAGGGGCCGACATCACTGCCGCTCCCCCCGAGGGACGACGACGAGCCCGCCGATCTCTCCTTCCTGGAGCCGGCGCCACCGCCCCGCGCCGCGCCACCGCCGCCCCCCGAAGAGGCCGAGGCCGAGGCCAACGTGGAATCCCATTCCCAGCCGCACCGGGGCGAGGAGCGCCGCAGGGTGCTGGTGGTGGACGATGACCCCATCTGTGCCGAGATCCTCGTAAGGACCCTGGAGCCCACCGGGACCCAGGTGTTCCACTACCCGGATCCGCTCGAGGCGCTGGAGGCGTTTGACCGCACGGCGCCGGACGTCGTCCTGCTGGACATGGACATGCCGGGACAGGACGGGCCGCGCACGTGCGAACTGCTGCGCGCCCACGCGGGAGATGACCGGGTGCCCATCCTGATGGTCACCCGCAGCGCGGACGTGCAGGACAAGGTGCGCGCGCTGGAGGCCGGCGCGGACGACTATCTCACCAAGCCCTTCGAGCCGGCGGAGTTGCGGGCACGCGTCCACGCCCATGCCCTGCGCTACGAGCTGCAGCGCGAGCAGGCCTTCCGGGACGTGCTGACCGGGGCGTGGAACCGGCGCTACTTCCAGCGGCGGCTCGCCCAGTGGGTGGGTCCCCCGGGCGAGCTGCCCTTCTGCGTGGCGCTGCTGGACCTGGACCACTTCAAGCAGGTGAACGACGCGCACGGCCACCCGGCCGGGGACGAGGTGCTGGTGGAGGCGGTCCGGCGGGTCCAGTCCGTGCTGCGGGGGGAGGACCTGGTGGCGCGGCTGGGCGGGGACGAGCTGGCGCTGCTCGTCCGCGGGGCTTCCCTGCCCGTGGGGATGGAGGTGCTGGGCCGGGTGGTGGAGGCCATCCGCCGCACGCCGTTCGCACTCCGCTCGGGCACGCAGCTGCGGCTCACCACCAGCGCCGGGGTAGCCGAGGCGCGCACCGCAGAGTCCGCGGCGTCCCTCACCTCCCGCGCGGACCAGGCCCTGTACGCGAGCAAGCACGCCGGCCGGGACCGCGCGTCCACCGGCTGACGCGCGCGACTTGCTTTTGACAGGTGCGTGTTCATTGCTACGTTCCGTACCGCTTTCAACACCCCTGCTGCACCCCACCCCGCTGACCTACAGGGACCGACATGTCTGACGAGAAGAAGAAGGGCGGCACGGCTGCCACCGCCATGGCCTCCGCCATGTCCCCGCCGGGCATGGTCAACAAGGAGGACATCCCG
>VGRA01000849.1 GCA_016875515.1 Deltaproteobacteria bacterium
GCGGCCTCATCGACAAGGCGCGACGTGCCCGCAAGCGACACGGGCTGTACCTGCTGCTGGGGTCTGCCGGGCTGGACCTGCTCGCGCAGTCCGGCGAGACGCTCGCGGGGCGGGTGGCGTACCTGGAGCTCGGGCCGCTGCAGCTCCGGGAGACGGGGCGCAAGAGCCTGGACGCGCTGTGGCTGCGCGGAGGCTTTCCGGACAGCTTCGCGGCGAAGAGTGAGCCGGCGAGCGTCCGCTGGCGCCAGGACTTCATCCGGACTTACCTCGAGCGGGACATTTCATCCTTCGGTGCCCGGCTGCCCGCAGAGACGCTCCGGCGGCTGTGGACGATGCTCGCGCACCTGCAAGGCGGGCTGCTGAACGTCTCGGACCTCGCGCGGGGGCTCGGCCTGGACGTGCGGACCGCCGGCCGGTACCTGGACCTGCTCGTGGACCTCCTGCTCGTCCGGCGCCTGCAGCCGTGGCACGCCAACGTGGGCAAACGCCTGGTCAAGTCACCGAAGGTGTACGTGCGCGACAGCGGGCTGGTGCATGCGCTGCTCGGCATCCGGGACCTGGACGCGCTGCTCGGGCATCCCGTGTGCGGCCCCAGCTTCGAGGGGTTCGTCATCGAGAATGTCGCGGCAGCGGCCCAGGAGGCGGCGTGCCACTTCTACCGGACCTCCGGAGGCGCCGAGGTGGACCTGCTGTTGGCCTGGCCAGACGGCTCGGTGTGGGCCATCGAGGTGAAGCGCAGCCACGCGCCCAGGGCAGAGCGCGGCTTCTACGAGGCCTGCATGGACCTCCAGCCCACGCGCCGCTTCGTCGTCTGCCCGGGCGAGGAGCGCTGGCTGCTGCGGGACGGCGTGGAGGTCATCGGGCTCGCGGCGCTCTGTGAAGAGCTTGCACAAGCGCAGCGGCGTTGAAGCACGCCTACTGCCGCGCCAGCCGCGCCACGTTGCAGAGGCGCAGCGTCCCACCCTCCGGGGCATGCAGTTCGCCCGCGGCGGGACCCACGGCACCGTGCACGGTGACGGCCTCTCCCGGGGAGAGCAGCTCCTCCGTCCAGTGCGTCGGCGTGGCACCCGGCGCCTGGGCGTCCACCAGCCGCTTCACCGCGGCGGGGAGCGGCGCACCCGGCGCGGGCGCCTGCTTGGACCCGCTTGCAAACATCGCCTCCCAGCGCGCCGGCACCACGCGCACGGTCCCCGTCCCGTCCTGAACGCCGAAGGGCACCGCCAGCTCCTCGCGGAGCTCTCGCCCGTCCACCGTCACCACGAGGCGCGCCACCACGCAGGCCTTGCCCTGCAGCGGGGACCGCGGCGGAGCCTCCAGCACCACCACCGCGCCGCGCACCCGCCGGACCTCACCGGGGCGCAGTTCCGCCACCGGCGTCACGCCCATGGCCTCCAGCGCATCCCACTCCGTCTTGCCCTTCAGCAGCAGCCACGCCACCCAGCAGCCACCGAGCGCGACGAGGAAACAAAGCAACATGGGCGGCGAGCCTACCCCCAAGCCCATCCTTCCCTGCCGTCCGGAATCGGACGACACTCCGGCCCCGTTCCATGGCCCCTCCGCTGCCGCCCGACAAGCTGGACCTCTCCCGCTTCGACCGCGAGGGCTTCGCCCGGGAGTTGGACGCGCTCCACGCGCGGCTGCGCGCAGGCA
>VGRA01000850.1 GCA_016875515.1 Deltaproteobacteria bacterium
CGGCGTCCGCGTCACGCGCGACCTGGCACGGCACGCCGGCAGGCCCTGTCGGCCCCACGACCCCTGCATCCCCCGCGGGCCCTGCTGCACCAGCCGCTCCATCCGGGACGGACACCGCGGTTCCGTCCGCGCAGCGAATGGAGGTCACACCCGCGTCCGCGTCACGGGCCACGGTGCAATTTGTCCCCGCGGCCCCAGCCTCCCCCTTCTCTCCCCGCTCGCCCGCCGGGCCCGGTCCAACCTCGACCGACGTGCCGTCCGTGCAGGTGATGGTGGCCCCGCCCGTCTCGGCGTTCTTCGTGACCGAGCACTTGCCCGGCTCGCCGCAGGTGGCCCCGAGCAGGGGGAGACAAAGACACAACATCCAGAGTGAGTCGCGCATGAGAGCTGTTCCTGGTGAAAGACCGGGTGCCTTCGTAGCACGGGCCGACATATGGCGTCTGCTTTACGCACGCCCAAACGAAAAAGGGAGCCACACGCTGTGGGCTCCCTTCTCGTTCAATCTCGATATACGGAACCTCTAGTTGCAGCAGTCCGCGGCGGTGGCGGCTCCGAACGCGCCTGCCAGCGCACAACCCAATGACACGGCGTTGCACTGGGCAAATCCGGCTGCGGCGCAGTCGATGCATGCGGCACCGGCAACGCCACACTCATTGACCGCCTGGGTCTCGATGCAGACTCCAGAAGCATTCGTGCAGCCGAGCGTGCAGCCCCCACCGGTGCCACCGCCGAAGCCACCGCCCAGGCCGCCGCCAAACCCACCGCCGAAGCCGCCACCGAACCCACCGCCCATGCCGCCGCCCATGCCGCCACCGGACCCACCGCCGGTGCCCGACCCGGTGCAGGTCCCGCCCTGGGAGCCGAGGTTGCACGTGGCGCCGTTGACGCACGTGGTGCAGGACTGGCCGGCCGCACCGCACTTGGCCGTGGTCAGCGCCGCGCCGGAGATGCAGGTGGTGCCGTCACAGCAGCCGTCCGGGCAGCTGGTGCCGTCACAGCCCACGCACGCCCCGTTGATGCAGCTCTGGCCCGGGCTGCAGGTCTTGCACTGCGCGCCGGCCGAGCCGCAGGCCGTCACCGCGGTGCCGGGCTGGCAATTGTTGAGCAGGTCCTTGCAGCCGTTGCACGTCTGGGCTGCCTGGCAGACGCCCTGGGAGCACTCCTGGCCGCCCGGGCACGCCGAGCACACCTGGCCCTGCTTGCCGCACGCGGACACCAGCGCGCCGCTCACGCACTTGTTGTCCTGGCAGCAGCCGGTGCAGTTGCTGGGGCTGCAGTTGGTGCCGCCGTCGGTGCTGCCGCCGCCGGAACTGGTGCAGGCGCCCGCCGCGGAGCAGGTCTGGCCGTTGGTGCAGGCCACGCAGGCATTGGCATCCAGGCCGCAGGCGTCCGTGGTGTTGCCCACCTGGCACACGCCGTCCGCGTCACAGCAGCCGCTGCAGTTGCTGCGCGAGCAGCGCGCCGGGGTGGCGGTGCTTGACCCGCACGCGGGCACCAGCAGGAAGGTCGAGCCGGCGAGAAGGCCCAGCATCAGGGCGCGCGTGGCGAAGGAGGAAAGCTGCGTCTTCATGGTGTGCACCTCGGGTAGGCAAACCGGCCGGCCGCGGCTTATGGCACGCCCCCTCCGCGCCCCGCAAAATGATCGAAACC
>VGRA01000851.1 GCA_016875515.1 Deltaproteobacteria bacterium
GCGAGCTGCGCCGCATTAACGCGCTGCCGGAGCGGCCGGTCCGCGCGCCGCTCCGCGAGCCTGCCCCGGCCGCTGGCCCCGCGCCGGTGGCGCCCGTGCCCGTTCCTCCGCCCGAGCCCGTTGCGGTCGCTGTCCCTGCCGCGCCCGCGCCGGTTCAGCGCCCCTCCACGAGCGCCCCCGCCGTGACGAAGGCGCCCGTGGCAGCCGAGCCGCCTGCGCCCCGCGCGCTCGTGCCGCCCCCGCCGGCGGCCCCCTACATCACCGAGGCCATCTGCGAGCAGGTGCTCGGGGACGTGCGCGTGTCCATCCGCGGGAAGCTGCCCGAGGACATTTCCCGCGGCACCGGGCTGCAGCTGGAGCAGGTGGCGGAGGCGGTGGACCTGTTGGTGGCCCGCGGCCACGCCGTCCGCCGCGGCCTGAAGGTGTTCGTCGCATGAGGAGAGAGGCCCGTTCGTGGAAGCACTGACCTACAGCCCCGCGCGCGCCGCCGAACTGCTGGGCGTCCGCGAGAAGGTGGTGACGCAGGCGCTGGACCGCATGCTGTACAGCGCCGCGGACCTGTGGACGCTGCGCCGGCAGCTCGGGCGCCTGCCGCCCTCGCTCGGCCCCACGCGCAAGCAGCTGTTCCTCAACTTCAAGGGCGGCACCGGGAAGACCTCCGTCTCCAGCAACTACGGCTTCCGCATGGCCGAGATGGGGTACCGCGTCCTCATCATCGACCTGGACTCGCAGGGCCACGCCACCAAATGCCTGGGCTACGAGGGCGAGGAGTTCGAGAAGACGCTGCTGGACGTGCTGGTGAAGAAGGTGTCGCTCGCGGACGTGGTGCAGTCCACGCCCATGCCGAACCTGTCCTTCGTCCCGTCCAACCTGTCCATGAGCACCGTGGACCTGGCGCTCATGCCAATGGCCGGCCGCGAGTACAAGCTGCGCAACGCGCTGAAGGATCTGGAGGGGAAGTACGACCTCATCCTGTTCGACGCGCCGCCGTCCTTCGGCCTGCTGAACTTGAACGCGCTCGTCGCCGCGGATGACCTGTTCGTCCCGGTGCTCGCCGACTTCCTCAGCTTCCACGGCCTCAAGCTGCTGTTCGACACGGTGAACTCGCTCGAGGAGGATCTCGGCCACACCCTGTCCCACATCTTCATCGTCGTGAACGCCTTCAACCAGACCTTCAAGCTGGCCAAGGAGGCGCTCGAGGCGCTGAAGACGCATTACCCGGAGTACCTGCTGCCCACCGTGGTGCGGCAGTGCACCAAGTTCGCCCAGGCCTCCTCGGAGGGAGTGCCGGTCTTCGTCTCCGCCCCGGACAGCAAGGGCGCCGAGGACATCCAGGCGGTCATTGACCACGTGTTGAAGCGGCTGCGCTCGGACGCGCGGCGCGCGGCGAAGTGAAAAGGGGAGAGACCATGAAGAAGGCCTTCGACCAGAACGTGTCCCGCAGCAAGCCGCGCCTCCGCGGGCTGATTTCCACGCTCGCGGCCCCCGCCGAGAAGACGGTGCCCGAGACGGCCCAGCCTGCCGCCCCGGACTTCGCCCACGCGGTGAAGGCGCAGATTGAGCGCAACCGCGCCCCGCGCCCCACCGCCGCCGAGGCGCTCGACCGCGCCCTCGCCCCGGACGCCAGCACCACCGCCA
>VGRA01000852.1 GCA_016875515.1 Deltaproteobacteria bacterium
CCCGGGAGTCCGCGCGCGGGCTGCACTTCGAGGAGATCCACTCGGCCACCTACGCGCCGCTGTTCCACTCGGACACCCGCACCACCGGCGTGGTGCTGATGGCGCTCACGGACATCCAGCCGGATCACCCCTACGTGGGGAAGATGGCCCAGTACCTCCAGTCCGTGCGGCAGGGCACAGGGGCGTGGCGCTCCACGCAGGAGGCGGCGTTCAGCCTGCTGGCGCTGACGGAGCTGGTCCGCACCAAGGAGAAGGAGGTGCCGGACTTCGTGGCCACGGTGAAGGCGGGCGAGTCGGAGCTGCTCCGCGAGACGTTCCAGGGGCGCTCGCTGGAGCCGAAGGTGGTGCACGTGCCCATCCCGAAGCTGCAGGGCATGGGGGACAAGGCGCCGCTCACCTTCACCCGCGAGGGAAAGGCGGGGGTCCTCTATTACGGTGCCACGCTGCGCTACGCGCCGTCCGTGGTGCCCACGAAGGCGCTCGAGCGCGGGCTGTTCGTGCAGCGCTGGTTCGAGCCGTGGGCGGGCGGCGGCCAGTCCACCACCTTCGCGGCCGGGGACCTGGTGCGGGTGCGGCTGCGCGTGGCCTCCTCGCAGGAGCGCCACTACGCGGCGTTCGAGGTGCCGCTGCCGGCGGGGCTGGAGCCGGTGGACACCTCCCTGGCCACCACCGCGAAGCTGCCCTCCGCCCCCGCGGAGGAGTCTGCCGAGATGGGCTACGGCTACGAGGGTGAAGGCGAGGAGGGGATGCGCCCGTCCGAGGACTTCTCCCCGTGGGCCTCTGCCTTCTGGAGCCCGTTCAACCACGTGGAGGTGCGGGACTCGAAGGTGGTGCTCTTCGCGGACCACCTGCCGCCGGGCATCCACGTGGGGACGTTCGTTGCGCGCGCCACCACGCCCGGGAAGTTCCTGCTGAAGCCCGCCTCGGGAGAGCTCATGTACGAGCCCGAGGTGTTCGGCCGCAGCGAGGGCGGGACGTTCGAGGTGAAGCTCGCGGACGGCGTCACCGCGCGCTGAAGCACGGGGCGCGGGCGGTGCTGCGGAAGGTTGCCACCGGAGGGTTGTACGCCCTTGCAGCAGCAGGGGCGGTACTGGCCGCGTTCGTGGCGGCGCCGCTCCCGGCCGGGCTGCTGGACTACCGCCCGGTGGCGTCCGTCCGGGTGCTGGACCGACAGGGGGGGGTGCTCCGCGAGCTGCACTCGCGTGCGGACGGGCGGGCGCGTCCGGCGTTGCCAGGGGAACTCCCGCCCCACGTGCGCGCGGCCTTCCTCGCCGCCGAGGACGCCGGGTTCCACCGGCACCTCGGCATCTCTCCCTCCGCGGTGGTGCGCGCCGCCTGGCAGAACCTCCGCGCCGGCCGGGTGGTGGCCGGCGGGTCCACGCTGACGCAGCAGCTGGCGCGGACGCTGGTGCCGCGGCCGCGCACCTTCTGGGGCAAGGCGCAGGAGGCCGCGTGGGCGCTGCGGCTGGAGGCGCACCTGTCCAAGGAGGAGATCCTGGTCCAGTACCTGAACCGGGTGCCGTTCGGGAACAACACCTTCGGCGTGGAGGCGGCGGCCGAGCTGTACTTCGGGCGGCGCGCCGCGAACCTCTCCCATGCGCAGGCCGCCGTGCTGGCCTCCTTGCCGCGGGGCCC
>VGRA01000853.1 GCA_016875515.1 Deltaproteobacteria bacterium
GCCGGACGAGACGACGCGGCCGAGCACGGCCGGGGCAGGCAGGTCCAGCCTCCAGCTGCGGCGCAGTTGGCCCGTCACCGCGTCCTGCACGGTGAAGCCGTTGCCGTCGAAGTCCAGCCACAGGGTTCGTGCGAGCCGCAGCGCGTCCGGCTCGGGCTGGGCGTTGCCGCGCTGCCGCTCGGTCAGCTGCAGGGTGTCCTCCGCCCCCACGCCGTAGGCAGGGAGCGAGCGCCACTCACCGGGCAGCGTGGTCTGCGAGGCATCCAGGGCGGGCACCCCCTCTACGAGCACCTGCCGGAGCTGGGGAACGGCCTCGAACACCCACACCTCGTCCTCGGCCCACGGACCGCCTGCGGGCGGGCGGCGCAGCGCGGTGGAGGGCCCCTCGCCGCGCGCCACCAGCGTCAGGCTGAAGCGCCCGGCGCGGGCCTGCAGGCGCAGCCGCCCGTCCGGCTCCACGCGGGCGGGGAGCTCGCTCTCCAGGGACAGGGGGACGAAGCCGTCCGGGAGCGCGCGGCCCAGCAGCACCTCGCGCCCCTTGCCGGAGACGTCCAGCTCCACGCGGGTGGTGAGCTGCAGCGGGACGGTGTCCGTCACCTTCCGGTAGACGCGCAGGTCCAGCCGCTCGTCCTCTGCCTCCTCCTGCGCCAGCCGCTGCAGAAACACGCGCCCGCCCTCGCGGCCGGGGAAGGGGACGGCCTTGCCGCGCAGCTGCAGGCGGACGGTGCCGGTGTCCTCCGGGAGGGGGAGCGCCTCGGGGAGGGAGGACCAGGAGAAGCTCCCGGTGACGGAGTGCTCGCCCGGGGGCAGGCGCAGGCGCGGGTCGCCCTCGTCCTCCGTCACCACCGCGGGCTTGCCGTCCACCTTCACGTCCTGGGGCCAGTGGGGGTCCCCGCCGGGCAGGGCCAGCCAGTCCTCGCGCGCGGCGAGCGCCTTCAGGGTGAAGCGGCCGCCCTTGTCGTCCAGCTGAAGCTCCAGCACGCCGGGCCAGGTGCAGGTGCGGGCCTCGGCCCCCAGCTGCCGCGGGCAGAGCGCCGCCTCCTCGTGACCGTGCAGCGCCCAGTCCACCCACGGCTTGAGGGGGGCGGGGACGTCGGAGGGGCGCAGCGGTCCTGCGGCGGCGGCTGCGGAGAGCAGCAGGGCCGCCACGGTAATGGTGCGGAGCAGCATGTGGATTCCCCTCGCGGAAGGTGTTGCAGTGCGAACCCTACACCGCGGCTGGGGGGCGGGTGCCGCGGCATTTCGTGGTTCGGGGAGGGACGGCGCATGGACGTGTACCGGAAGCTCGGGGCGCTGCTGGAGAGCGAAGATCCGCGCCGCCGCATTGCGGCGGCGGTGGTGCTGGGAGAGCTCAAGGTGAAGGACGCCGCGGTGGTGTCCCGCCTCATGGAGATGGCGAAGGACCCGCTGGAGCCTTTTGCCACCGCGGCGCTGGAGGCGCTGGGGGCGGTGGGCTCGCTCAAGGCGCTGCCGGTGATGATGGACGCGCTGGGGCGGGGGGGCGAGGCGGCGCAGGTGGCCGGGCGAGCCATTGCCGCGCTGGGGCCGGACGCGCTGCCGGACATCCGCGGGAGGCTTTCGGAGGCCACGCCGGAGGTGAAGGCGCGGCTGTCGCAGTTGCTCCCGGCGGT
>VGRA01000854.1 GCA_016875515.1 Deltaproteobacteria bacterium
AGGTCCGGCCGGCAGGCGTCCTCCGGGAAGAAGCGGCCCGCCTCCAGGTCCGTGACGCCCGCCAGCACCAGCCGGTCCCCGCCCCGCTCCAGCACCACGTGGGCGTTGTGCAGCACGCGCAGCCCCAGCCGCGCCACCTCCGCCTCCCACGCGCGCCCCCCCGAGTAATACTCGTGGTTTCCGGTGACGAAGCAGGCCCCCAGCGGCGCACGGCACAGCCCGGCCAGCGGGGCCACCTCGTCCCGCAGTTGCGCCACGCTGCCGTCCACCAGGTCCCCCGTCACCACCACCAGGTCCGGCCCCAGCGCGAGCGCCTGGTCCACCATGCGCTGCAGGTGGGCCCGGTCCACCGTGGGCCCCACGTGGATGTCCGACAACTGCACCACCTTCAGCCCCTGCAGCCCGGGCCCGAGTCCCGGGATGGGAACCGCCACGCGCTCCACCACCGCGGGGCCGCGCGCCGTCCGGTACGCCCACAGCAAGGACGGCACGGCGAAGGCGAGCACCCCCGCGGCGTGCCCGGCGGGGGACAGCGGCGCCCCCGCCCACCTCATCAAGTCCAGCCCGGCCGTGCCCACCAGGAGGAAGGAGAAGGCGCCCATCCAGAGGAAGCCCCCGAAGGCCAGCGGCGACCCCACCCGGCGGGGCAGGAGCCGGGAGGCGGCGAAGGCCACCGGCACCGTCAGCACGCCGGCGGCGAAGAGCCCCGTGCCGGCCGCCCAGGCCAGCCCCTGCAGGCCCGGTCCCTGCACCAGCCGCAGCCAGAGGTAGTGGTGCAAGAGCCCCAGCAGGCCCAGCACGAGGAGGACGGGGAACAGCAGGGCGAGCAGGAGGCGGGAGGTGCGCACGGTGGGGGCCACACCTAACGGGTCCGGGGGCTACTCGCAGCCGGCGTCCATCTGCAGGCTGCAGCGGCCGGGGCAGCACTTGCCGTACTCGCCGGCGTCCGCGTCGACGGCGCAGGGGGCGTCCGTGCCACAAGCGCTCCCGGACTCCACCGCCACCGTCTCGCAGACGCCCGCGCGGCAGAGGTAGTTGGTGCAGGTGGTGACGCCGGTGCAGACGGCGTCGCAGGCGTCGTTGGGGCAGTTGCCCACGCCGCAGGCGGTGCGGTCCGGGGCCTTGGCGTCGTCCGGGCAGGCGGGGCTGGCGCCGGTGCAGGTCTCAAGCGCGTCGCAGGCGCCGTTCTGGGCGCGGCAGGCGACGCCCGCGTCGAGGAAGCCGTCCGCGGGGCACGCGCGCGAGGTGCCGGAGCAGACTTCCACCAGATCGCAGCCGCCGTCCAGTTCGCGGCAGGTGCGCTCCGGGCCGGCGAAGCCGTCCGTCGGGCACTCGGTGGTGACGCCGTCGCAGCGCTCCACCGCGTCACACACGCCGGACTCCTCGCGGCAGACGGTGCCGAAGCTGGCCACGCCGTTGCCCGGGCAGTCCAGCGAGGTGCCGGTGCAGAACTCGGCCACGTCGCAGGCGCCCACGCCCGCGCGGCACTGCGTGGTGTTGGCCGCGTAGCGGTTCGGCCCACAGGACATGGCCGTGCCGTCGCACGTCTCGGCCACGTCGCACACGCCGGCGGCGCCGCGGCAGAGGGTGCCGGCCTGCTTCGCCCCGTCCAGCGGGCACTCCGCGGAG
>VGRA01000855.1 GCA_016875515.1 Deltaproteobacteria bacterium
TCCGCACATGTCGTCCTCGTCCTCGCGGCCGTGGGCTGCGCGCGCACGCCGGGGGCATCGGGACCGGACGACCACCGAGATGGCGCTGCTTTGTACGCTTCGCTCTGCGCCAGCTGTCACGGGGCGCAGGGCGAGGGAGGCGTCGCACCGCGCCTGCGTGGCTGGTCCCGTGGGGAGACGGAGCTGGCAGGCATCATCGACGCGCGCATGCCCCCCTCGGCCCCCGGCGCGTGTGATGCAACGTGCGCCCGTGACGTCGCCCGGCACGTCGTCACCGCCTTCCAGTCGGAGCTGGCCTGCACCGCCCAGCCACCCCAGCCGCGCGGGCTGCGCCTGCTGAGCCGCCGGGAGCTCCAGGCCACCCTCGCGGACCTGCCCGGACTCGGCGGACCCGCGGCCGCGGGAATGGGCGCCGCGTGCGGGTTGACCCGCTTCACGTTCGTGCCCCCCCAGGGGCGCACCGTGACCACCGTCCACGTCGCCGGCAGCTTCAACAACTGGGCGGCCACCATCGCTTCCGGGGGATACGCGCTCGTCCCGCAAGGAGACCGTTTCACCCTGGAGCGCCAGCTCCCGCCGGGCCAGCACCTCTACAAGTTCGTCCTGGACGAGAAGGACTGGACCACGGACCCCGCCAATCCCCGCCGTGCCCCCGACGGCTATGGCGGCGAGAACAGCCTGCTCGAGATCTCCTGCCCCGGAGACTGCGGACGCGTCCGCTTCACCTTCGACCCGGGCACCCGCCCGGTCTCCCGCGTCCACGTGTCCGGGACGTTCAACGGGTGGGCTCCCACCGCAGCCCTCGGGGGCTACCCGCTCTCCAGGACCGGAAACCTTTTCCATTTGGACCGGACGATCCCGGACGGCCAGCACCTGTACAAGTTCGTGCTGGATGACACGGAATGGATCCCGGATCCCGGCAACCCCCGCCGCACGCCGGACGGCTACGGGGGGGGAAACAGCCTGCTGGACGTCGACTGCGCCGGGGGCGCCGGGAGCGGATCGCCCCTCGCAGCGGCCTTCTCCTCCTACCCGAAGGAGTCCCGTCCCGAGGGATTCGCGTTCGACGATCACGGCCCCTCCCGCGTGGTGGGCACGGGGCTGGCCGAGGCCATCTTCCGGGTGGCCAGGACCGCCGCAGACGCAGCAGATCTCCGGGCCATGCTCGGGTGCACCGTGGCGGACCCGGCCTGCGTGAAGGGCTTCGTCACCCGGACCGGTCGCCGGGTCTTCCGGCGCTCGCTCACGCCCGCCGAGACGCAGCGCTACGAGGCGCTGGCCCTCGGCGCGCCGGATCCCGTGCGCGGCGCCCGGCTCGCGCTCCGCGCCATGCTGACCTCCCCCGCCTTCCTCTATCGCACCGAGCTCGGCGAGCCGTCCGGGGACAGGTACGTCCTCACCGGCGACGAGCTGGCCTCTGCACTGTCCTATGCCCTCACCGGATCCGCGCCGGACGATCTCCTGCTGGACGCCGCGGCGAGCGGTGAGCTGTCCACGCCCGCGGGCCGCGGTGCCCAGGCGCGCAGGCTGCTCGCCACGCCTCGCGCCCGGACACACCTCGGCGACTTCGCCGCCATGTGGACCGGTGCCGACGGGATCCTCACCGCCGACAAGCAGCCCTCGCAATTC
>VGRA01000856.1 GCA_016875515.1 Deltaproteobacteria bacterium
GTCCGGGTAGCTCTGGGTGAGCCCCGTTACCAGCCCGTCCACCGCGCCGGTCTTCACCAGCATGCAGCCGAAGTGGCTGCGCCGCTTCATGTCCTCGTGCGCCTTGTCCAGGGACACGCCCCGGCGCTGGCGCGCGGCGTAGTGCAGCTTGGCGAAGCGCTCGTACTCGGCGTGCGCCCGGGGCTCCACCACCTCCACCCCCTTCAGCTCCGCCTCCAGCCGCAGCTCCGAGATGCCGCGCTCCACCGCCTCCCGCTTCCCCAGCAGGACGGGCTCGCAGATGCCCTCCTCGCGCAGGATCCGCGCCGCCTGCAGCACCCGCGGCTGGTCGCCGTCGTTGAGCGCAATGCGCTTCCTGTGCGCGCGCGCCCGGGCCATCACCGTGGACATGACCGCGTAGCTGCGCGAGCGCATCCGCTGCAGCCGCTCCGCGTACTCGGCCAGGTCCACCTTCAGCCGCGCCACGCCGGTCTCCATGGCCGCCTTCGCCACGGCCGGGGCCACCCACAGCAGCACGCGCGGATCGAACGGCTTGGGGATGATGTAGTCCGGGCCGAAGTGGAACTGCGCCCCGCCGTAGGCGTTGCTGACCGCGTCCGGCACCTCCTCGCGCGCCAGCGCCGCCAGCGCGTGGGCCGCCGCCAGCTTCATGGGCTCGTTGATGTTCCGGGCCCGCACGTCCAGCGCCCCGCGGAAGATGAAGGGGAAGCCTAGGACGTTGTTCACCTGGTTGGGGAAGTCGCTCCGCCCCGTGGCCACGATGGCGTCCGGCCGGGCTGCCTTCGCCTCCCAGTAGTCGATCTCCGGGTCCGGGTTGGCCAGGGCGAAGATGATGGGGCTCTTCGCCATGGTCTTCAGCATGTCCGGCGCCACGAGCCCCTTCACCGAGGCCCCGAGGAACACGTCTGCCCCCACCAGCGCGTCTGCCAGGGTGCGCGCCGCGGTGTTGCGGACGAACGGCCGCTTCCACGCGTTGATGCCGTCCGTGCGCCCCTCGTAGAGCACCCCCTTGGTGTCCACCATGAGCACGTTCTCCAGCTTCACCCCCAGCTGGATGAAGAAGTGGGTGCAGGCAATGGCAGACGCCCCCGCCCCGGACACCACCAGCTTCAGCGCCCCCAGCTTCTTCCCGGTGAACTCCGCCGCATTCAGGATGGCCGCCCCGGAGATGATGGCGGTGCCGTGCTGGTCGTCGTGGAAGACGGGGATGTTCATCTCCGCCTGCAGCCGCTTCTCGATGACGAAGCACTCCGGCGCCTTGATGTCCTCCAGGTTGATGCCGCCGAAGGTGGGCTCCAGCGCCTTCACCACCGCGCAGAACGCGTCCACCTCCTTGGCGTCCACGTTGATGTCGAAGACGTCGATGTCGGCGAACTTCTTGAAGAGCACCCCCTTGCCCTCCATCACCGGCTTGCCGGCGTAGGGGCCAATGTCTCCCAGCCCCAGCACCGCGGTGCCGTTGGACACCACGCCCACGAGGTTGCTGCGCGCCGTGTACGTGTAGGAGAGGTCCGGGTCCTTCGCGATCTCGAGGCAGGGCTCGGCCACGCCGGGGGAGTAGGCCAGCGCGAGGTCACGCGCCGTCGCGGTGGGCTTGGTGGGGATGACCTCGATTTTCCCGGG
>VGRA01000857.1 GCA_016875515.1 Deltaproteobacteria bacterium
AAGCCCGTTGTGGACCACGTGGACCCGGTCGGGGCGCACTGACTCCTCCTCCACCAGCATCCGGCAGATGGCATCCGCGTTGACCACCACCGCGTCCGCCGCCCGGGTCAGCGCGGAGAGCAGCGCCCGCTGGGCCCCGGTGTGAAAGTGCGCCAGGTCCAGCCGGCCGACCACGAGTCCCAGCCCCAGCGCCCGCGCCACCGGGGCCACGAGCAGGGTGGTGTAGAGATCGTGCGCGTGGACCCCCTCGGTGCGCCGGCCGCGGAGCCAGTTCGCTGCGCGGAACATCTGCCGCAGCGTCTCCGGGTGGGCGTAGCTGGGCCCCAGCGGGAAGGGCTCGGGGGGCAGGCCGAGCGATTCCACCTGCCCTTGCAGCGGCCCGGCGCGCTGCAGCACGCCCAGCTGGAGGGTGAAGCCGGGGAGCCCCCGAAGCAGCTCCAGCACCTGCCCCGCGGTGTCACCGAACAAGCAGGTTCTCCTCTGGTGGACGCTTCTTCCGACAGCCGGCGGGCCGCAGCGGTCAGCCCGAACAGCAGGTACAGGTTCGAGGACAAGAGGTACCCAGCGGACAGCTGCGTGACGAGGTAGCCCGCCGCGGAGGCGGCCAGCCCCCGGGCCAGCCACCCCACCCTGCCATCCGGCGAGGCGATGAAGGCGCTCCCCACCGCGCCGCCCGCGAAGACGAGGAAGAGCAGCAACCCCAGCCAGCCCAGCTCGCTCACCACGTCCAGCAACAGGTTGTGGGACACGAGCGCCCGGTAGTGCGCCAGCGCCTCCGGCGGGGCGTAGTGCTGCCAGGCGTGGCGGAAGCCGTTCATCCCCACGCCCAGCAGCGGCCGGTCCAGCGAGATGCGCGACGCCACCTGCTACCCGTACACGCGCCCCATGGCGGAGGCGTCCTGCTCGTACTGTCCCACGGTCTCGCTGCGCTCCCAGAACGAACGCGGCGCGAAGACGGCGAGCGCCAGGGCCAGGGCGGCCCCCAAGGCCAGCGCCCGGCCCCGGTACGCCCGCTCCCGCACCGTCCACAGCCCCAGCCCCACCGTCAGCCCCATCATCTCGCCACGCGAGTGGCTCACCACCAGGCACGTCACCGCCAGCCCGCCCGCGGCAACCGCGAGCAGCCGCATCCACGGACGCAGCCTGCCCTGCACGGCGAAGGAGGCCGCCAGGGGGATCACCGCGAGCAGGTTCATGGCCATGCGGTTGGGATCTGCGTAGACGCCGTACCAGCGGACCCCGGCACCCCTCCACCAGGTCCACCCCAAAGAGGTACCAGCAGAGCGTCCCCACGGACGTCACCAGGGAAGCGGCGAGCATGGCCAGCACCAGCCCCTCCAGCCGGCGCGGGGTGGACACCACGTTGACCACCGTCCGGTAGAAGAGCGCGAGCTTGCAGAGCTCCAGGGCGCCGTCCCGCGCTTCCGCGGGCGCGACGCCCCACCCCACGCTGGAGAGCGCCAGCAGGGACAGGGCGAAGAGTGCGCCACCGCGAATGCCGTCCAGGAAGAAGCGCTCGCGGAGCCCCACCCTGCGCACCAGCAGGAAGCCAATGGCGAGCCCGGAGGTGAGCAGCGCCGGGCGGAGGACCTGCACCTCGGGCCACCACTCGGCGGGCACCA
>VGRA01000858.1 GCA_016875515.1 Deltaproteobacteria bacterium
ACGGTGCCAGCCGGAACGAGGTGATGAAGCCCGAGGCGGGACGGATGGGCAACATGGGCAGCCCCGTGTACGCCTCCCGCGCAATGCGCGGCGCCACCGCCGGCCCCTCGCCACCGGCGCGCGTCAGTTCCACCGCCTCGATTCCCACGCACTGCACGCCCGAGGCGCACGTGGCCTCGTCCAGCAGCCCGAAAACCCGGACCGCGTCCGGCGCCCCGGCCACGTCCGCCTGTACCTCCAGCGCGCGCACCGGGGCGCCAAAACCGCAGTCCCCGCGCACCCGCCGCCCACCCACGTCCGCGGCCCGGTTGGCGGCCAACGTCTCGCAGTCCTCCCGGACCTGGGCGTCCACCGCCCCCGGGAAGCGCAACGAGACCAGCGCCTGCGGGCTGGCGACCTCGAGGAACGACACCTCTCCCTCTCCCTCGGCTGCCGGCACGCGCCTCGCCACCACCAGCGCCTCGCGGCCGGGCAACACCGCCAGCGCTTCCACCCGCCCGCCATCGAACGTCCGAACGGCCCGCGGCGCCAGCGCAGCGCTGCCCACCTCGGCGACCGGCGGGAGTGGGACGGCCCACAGCGTGGCCCGCGCGCCCCCCGCAGCGCCCCCCTCCCACGTTGCCGCGTACAGCGTGCTACCCGTGGCACCGACCGCTGCCGCGAGCGCCGTGATGGGCTGCCCCAGCGGCACCCGGCGCAACTCCTTGAGCCCGTCCTCGCGCGCCGCCCCCACCACGCTCACCTCGGTACCGCCGGGCGACCACGCATAGACGTAGCGGGGCGGGAGCTCCGCCCAGCGCCCGTCCGCTCCCCGCTCCCAGCCGCGGTCCCGCTCCAGGGAAGCTGGCTGGCGCAGCACCGGCACGGACAGCGGCTCCAGCGGGTTGGGGGCCCGCACGAAGTCCACGGGCGTGGCGGACAGATCCATCACCCGCAGCTCGTCCTTGCCTGATGACGCAATGAACACCAGGTCCCCGGCCAGCTGCAGCGCCTGCGTGGCCTGCATCCGCGCGGGGGGACGCGACGACGCCTGCGTGCAGGCCGCCAACGCGAGCAGCCACAGCCACAGCCCCCGCCTCATCGTCCACCTCCTGCACACGAGGGGTCCGCAGGCGTCACCAGGCACAGCTGCGACTTGCCCAGGTGCCCCACCAGCCGCGCCTCGCCCGGCATGGACAGGTTGGGCACGTCCACCACCGCCACCCGCCCGTCCCCGAAGTTGCTGACATACATCCGTGCCCCGGTGCCCCGCGCCGCCACCGCCACGTCGTACGGCTGCTGCCCCACGGACACCTGCGCTACCAACGCCTCCACCTCGGCGTCGTACAGCACCAGCTTGCCCGCCCCGGTGCACGGGATGGCCAGCAGCGGCGCACCGCCTGGCCGCGGCAGCGCCCGGACGGCGCTGGGCTGCGAAGGCAGGGGCACCACGCGCACCACCGAGAGCGCCGGCGCGTCCGAATCAGCCGCGGTCACCACCGCCTCGAGCAACACGTCCGGCGAGCGGCCCGCCACGAACACGCGCCGGACGTCTGAGGCAGCCCCCGCGTCCGTCACCATGAGCCCGCGCGCCTCCAGCGAGCGGAAGGCCCCCTCCAGCCCCGTGGACCGGAC
>VGRA01000859.1 GCA_016875515.1 Deltaproteobacteria bacterium
CCGTTCTCGAACGGGAGCCCCAGCACCTCCGCGAAAACCGTCTGGATGTCCGCGGCGGGAGTGGGGGAGTCCGAGTCTGCCGGCTCGTACGTGAGCTGCCCCGTCTCCCGGGCGAGCACGAACTGCGGGCGGCGCCCGGAGTCGATCCGGCGCTGGTTGTCCTCGGCCAGTGCGGTGAGCAACTGGTTCTCGCCGTACTGCTCGGAGGCCAGCTCCCTGGCGCGCGCCCGTTCCAGCACCTCCGCGGCACGGAGCCCGTTCTGCTCGGAGAGGATCTCGAAGCACACCTCGGGGGCGGGCGGGTACCGCCGCTTCCCTCCCCGGCGCTCCTCCTCCTCGTCCTCGCGGCGGCGGCGCTTCTCGCCACGCCCGGCGGCGCGCGCGTTTTCGGAGCGGGGCTCGGGGTGCCGCTCGGGCGGACGGTACGGGGGCAGGTCCTCCTCCGGGTTGGGGACCGGCGCTCCGGTGACCGCCAGGGCGGCGGCGTCCTCGGGCAGCCCCCAGTCCACCAGGCCAAACGTGTCCTGCGCCGTGACCATCAGCTTGCGGTCCCGGTTGCGGCGCGCCATGGCCGCAAGGCGCGAGAGCATGGTCTGCTCCGGCATCTTGCCCACGTGTGACAACAGGTTCTGGGAGATGGACTGCTGCGTGATCTCCGTCACGTGCAACGGACGCCCGGCGCTCTCGAGCACGCGGAGCGCGGCTTCATAGAAAGTCATTGAGGTTTCCCGTGGGAATTCAGGTATGTGAATCGTCCCAAACGGCACTGAAACCCTATGGCCCCCCCTCCCCCCTTGTCAATGAACTCGGCCGCCCTGTGCCTGCGGTTGGGGACCCGCTGGAGGCGGGAGCCCGGGCGCCTGCCCCGGGACCGGGTGGGGCTGGAGATCCACGGGCTGGACCTGCTGGCCGGGGCCAGCGACGAGCTGTTCTTCCCGCTCCTCACGGAATGGCTCGGGGCGGTCACCCGGTCCTCCGGTGGCGCCCGCTGGACATCCGTGGAGTTACCCGGGGCCGGCTGGCGCCTGGGCATGGAGCGCGTGGATGGGAGTGCCTTGGCCCTGTACCGCCTGCCCCTGTCCGGTGGTTTCAAGCCCCCGCCCCCTGCCCGACTGGATTTGGACGAACTGCGCGCCGCGCTGGATGCCGGGGCGTCCAGGCTGCTGCGGGACTGGGAGCGGCTCCGAGGGGCCCCAGCGGAGTCTGCCGGGCTCGCCGCGGCCCTGATCCAACTCCGCGGGGGCCCCCTCCAGCCCCCGCGCAGCGCGCCGGACGTGGCGTGGCCCCGCGCCGTGACCGTCGAGGGGCCGCTGGCCCTCTGCTGGGAGGGCGGGCCGGACCGGGGAGCGGTGCGTTCGGGCGACCCGGCTGCGCTGGGATTCGTGTCGGGGCGGCTGCAGGTGCTCGGCCCGGGCCCCCCGCAGGCGTACCCGGGGGTTGCGCTGCTCCCGGTGGCCGAGGCGCTGGTGGACTCGGCCCTGGCCCTGCTGGAGCCGGCGGGGGCTTCCCTGGAGATCCTCCCACCGCCGTTCGACCTCCGCTTCGAGCATGGAAGGCTGTTGTCCCAACGTGGGGAGGCGGTCACGTCCCACGAGGCGCTGGCGCGCTCCCTG
>VGRA01000860.1 GCA_016875515.1 Deltaproteobacteria bacterium
TGGGCCCCCGGGCCCGGCGGGCGCGCGAACTGCTGACCGTGTCCGACTTCTCGCGCGGGGAGCTGTCCCGCAGGCTCGGGATCCCGGCGGAGCGCTTCCAGGTCGTCCCGAACGGCGTGGCCGCTCACTTCGCCCCCCAGGCGGCCGGGGCCGTTGCCGCGCTGCGCGCGCGCCTCGGGCTGCCGGAGCGCTTCCTCCTCGCGCTGGGCAACGCCAAGCCGTTCAAGAACCTCGCGCTGCTGGCTCGCGCCGCACCGTCCCTGCCACTTCCGCTGGTGCTGCTCGCAGGCCAGGCCACGGCGGCGCGCCACGGCTTCTCCCGCAGCACGCGCGAGCTGGCGTCGCTCCCCGAGCTGGAGCTGCCCGCGTTGTACGCCGCCGCCGAGGCCCTGCTGCTCCCGTCCCGCTACGAGGGCTTCGGCCTGCCGGTACTGGAGGCCATGGCCTGCGGCACGCCGGTGCTGTGCGCGCGCGCGGGGGCGCTGCCGGAGGTGGCCGGGGACGCCGCGGTGCTGCTCTCCCCGGACGAGCCGCGCGCGTGGAGCGAGGCGGTGGCACGCATTTGCGGGGACGCCGCTGCCCGCGCGGAGCGGGTGGCCGCCGGCCGGGTGCGCGCGGATGGCTTCCGCTGGGAGGCTTCCGCCGAGCGCACCCTGGACGCCTATGCCTCGGCGCTGGGGATGCCCGCCGGAGCCTGGAGGGCCTCGGCGTGAGGCTGCTCACCCGCTACCTGCTGAAGGAGTTGCTCGTCCCGCTCGGTCTCTGGGTGGCGTTCATCTTCCTGCTGCTGATGGTGCTGCAGTTCCTCAAGTCCACCGAGGTGCTGCTCGGGTCGGCCGCCTCCGCGTGGGACATGGTGCGCGTGCTGGCCTTCATCACGCCGCACTTCCTGGTGATGGCGCTCCCCATCGGGCTGCTGCTGGGGGTGATCATCGGCTTCGGGCGGCTGGCGGAGGACGGGGAACTCGCCGCCTTCGCCGCGCTCGGCGTGGGACCGCTGAAGCTGCTCGCGCTGCCCGTCCTGATGGGCGGGATGCTCTCCGTGCTGGACGCCTTCATCATGACCACGGTGGAGCCGTGGGGGCTGGCCGCCGTGCGCGTGGCGGTGGCGGAGTTGGTGAAGCGCAACGTGGTGCAGGACGTGCGCGCGGGGCAGTTCTTCGAGGACATCCCCAACTTCACGCTCTACGCCGCGCGCGTGAACGGTACCGGACGCTGGGGCAACGTCCTCATCCACGACGACCGGGACGCGGCCGCCCCGCTGCTGATGCTCGCGCGCGAGGGAACCGTGGTGCCGGACGAGCAGACCGGGCTGCGGCTGGAGCTGTCCTCGGGGCAAATCCACCTGCCGTCCCCGGGCACGCCCGCCTACACCACCGTGGGCTTCGGCAGCGGGGAGCTGTCGGTTGGGGTGGAGGACTCGGTGGGGCGGCGCACGCGGACCGCGTGGCCCCGGGAAGAACGCGCCCTGCACGAACTCTGGCAGGAGGTGGACGAACTGCGCAGCACGGGCGAGGACACGCTCAAGGCGCAGGAGGCGCTGCACCGGCGGCTCGGCACCGCGCTCGCCCCGCTGGCCATTGCGCTGGTGGGGGCCCCGCTCG
>VGRA01000861.1 GCA_016875515.1 Deltaproteobacteria bacterium
TCCCGCCCGGCCCCCGGGATGAACGAGCAGTGCAGCCCGTGGACCTGCCGGTCGAGGAACTGGATGAAGTCGAAGGTGCTGAGGGCGGAGAACACCGCGCCCGCGAGCGCGGCGGCAACGACGCCGAGCAACATCCCTCGCGGGAGCTCTCGAGACGCTTCGGTGGGGTGAGGGTTCACGTCGGCACCGTACCTTTTTTCGACACCCCGGGCCTGCTTTGCGCACGGGTCGGTGCAGCCGTTACCGCGTCTGCTGCACCGCGAACCGCGTCAGCTCTGCCGCCTTTTGCACGACCGGGGAGGCCGCCTCCGCGGGCCGGTCCAGCCAGTGCACCATCACGTCCGCCTCCCGAGCGTAGGGCGCGCCGTCCAGGCGCACCCGGCCGTCTGCCACCGCGTGCGTGGCCTCCACCAGCGGCAGGTGCTGGAGATCCCGGCACAGCGCGACGAAGCGCCCCTGCCGCGCGTCGTCCTCGAAGCGGAAGCGGCTCCGCGCCGCCCAGGCGGTGTGGAACCACGCGGGGTGGAAGGCCACGCCGGCCAGCCCCAGTCGCCGGGCCGTGGCGTCCAGGAACTCGCCCGCCTCGCGGGGCAGCCCCAGCCCCGGCGCGTCCTGGCCGGGGAGCTTCGGCCGCTGCCCGCTGAAGGCCGCCGCCGGGCGACGCAGGGCGAGCCCGTGAACGTGCAGCACGTCCTCGCCCGCCACGCGCTTTCGCAGCTCCACCACCTCCACGAGCACGTGCTCCTGCCCGCCGTGCGTGCCGAGCATGCGCATGCGGTCCCCCTCCGCGACGTCGTCCACCACCACGCGCACGTCCGAGTACCCGAGGCGCTCCAGCAGCGCCACCGTCCCGAAGCGGCTGAACGCCAGGTCGATGCCATGCGCCGTGTAGTACCCGAGGAACAGGCTCCGCTCCGGTGCGCGCCGGATGCCCAGCTCCACCTCGATGAGCTCGTTCTCCGCCTGCTCGTCCGGGCCCAGTTGCTCCTGCAGCAGCCCCAAGGAGAGGGCGCGGAACCGCGCGGCGAGCGGAACGTACCGGCGCGAGGCGGGGCGCCGCGTCTCCAGCTTCAGCTCCAGCGCCGTCCCCGCCAGCGCCTGCCAGGCGTCCGGCGAGCAGCCCCCGGCCGCGAGCCACACGGACGGCAGCCCCTACAGCGCGGCCCGCACCTCCAGGTCAAGCCTGAGCAGCCCATCCAGCGTCAGCGCCAGGTTCCCCAGCCGGTCCCCTTCAGCACGTCCCCGCCGGCGAGCACGAACACGCTGTCGCAACCGTGCAACACGGGGCGTCGAGCCCCGGAGGTCCATTTGTTGAGGCCGCCCGTCGCCGGTACGAGCGTCACATCGTTGCCGTGCAGTGCCGCGCGGGCTGGTACCGTGCACGCCCGCCATGCTCACCCTGCTCGCTGCGGCAGTGCTTGCCTCGGCGGATGTCGCCTCGTCCCCGGAGGTCCTTTCGCCTCCATAGGGATGCCGGCTTCTCGCGTCCCGCGCGGAGGCGTTGTTCGGCGCCGCCTACACCGGCAACGGCTGGAACGGCGGCCGGTGGGGCGAGCTGCCGCTGCTTCCCGGCATGGCGGGCCGGTTCGTTCACGC
>VGRA01000862.1 GCA_016875515.1 Deltaproteobacteria bacterium
GAGGTCTACCAGGAGCTCAAGGCGAAGAAGCGCGAGTGCGGCGAGCCCGAGGACGGCCACCCGTGGCCGAGGTTCCGCACCAAGCTGGAGACCACCCGCAACCAGGTGAAGGAGAAGTTCGGTTGCCGCGGGGTGCGCTTCTCCGTGCAGGTGAAGGACGGCAAGGCCAGCCTGAAGGCCGCCCCCATCAAGTAGCCGCCCCTGCCGCTACTGCCCGTCCTGCAGGAAGAACTCCTCGGGGCGGGCGGTGCCGGACGGCGGGGCCTGCTCGGTGGGCTGCGTGCCCTCCAGGAACAGCTCCTCGCGCCCCTCGCCCTCGGCCGCGAGCAGGCCGGTGGCGGGGTCGACGTGGACGGAGAGCACCCCCTTGGGCGCCTCGAAGTCCTCCTCCGGGAGTCCGCGCTCCGCCTCCCGCATCACCGAGAGCCACAGCGGCAGCGCGGCCCGTCCCCCCGTCTCCCCGGGGCCCAGGGGCTCGTGGTCGTCAAAGCCCACCCACGCCGTGGCGGCGAAGTGGGCGGTGTAGCCGCTGAACCACGCGTCGCGTGACTCGGAGGCGGTGCCCGTCTTGCCGGCCGCCGGACGTCCCAGATCCTTGACTGCCACCGCCGTGCCCTCCTCCACCACGGACTTCATGAGCGAGGTGGTGAGGTAGGCCACGGCGGCATCCATCCGCTGCTCGAACGCCGCCCGGTGCGCCTCCAGCACCTTGCCGTCCGCGTCCTTCACCTGGAGCAGCAGCAGCGGCTCGGCCCAGCGTCCCCCGGCCTGCAGCGTGGCGTAGGCGTTGGCCTGCTCCAGCACCCCCACCTCGCCGCTCCCCAGCGCGAGCGTCAGGTTGTCCGGCAAGGCCGAACGGATGCCCGCCCGGCGCGCGAAGTCCATGGCCGCCTGCGTGCCAATGGCCTCCAGCAGCCGCACGGAGACGGTGTTCTTGGAGCGCGTCAGCGCCGCGCGCACGGTCAGCTGCCCGTCGTAGGTGTCCTTCTCGAAGTTCTGCGGCTTCCACACCCGGCCCCTCTGGTCCCGCACCGCCTCCGGCGCGTCGTTCACCACGGAGGATGGGGTGAAGCGGCGGCTCTCCAGCGCCGCGCCGTAGACGAAGGGCTTGAAGGACGAGCCCGGCTGCCGGCGCGCCTGCGTGGCCCGGTTGAAGGCGGACCGCCCCATGTCATACCCGCCCACCAGCGCCACCACGTGACGGGTGCGCCCGTCGATGACCGCGAGCGCCCCCTCCACCGCCGGCTCCTGGTCCAGCTGCAGCTGCAGCGGGGCGGGGGCGGGCGGCGCCTTCACCACGCGCACCGCCACCAGCTCCCCCACCGCCACCGCGTCCGTCACCTTGCGCGGCGCGGGGGACAGCTTGCCGTTCTTGCCGCGCCGCCGCGCCCACGCCACCGAGGCCTGGGACAGCTCCCCCTGCCGTCCCAACAGTTCCACCACCGCGCGCTTGTCCTCCGCGGTGCGCACCCAGCCCACCAGCCGCATGCCCTCCTCCAGCGGCCGCAGGGAGATGCGCCGGGCGAGCAGCTCGTCCGCCGCGGCCGGGGCCTCTCCCTCCGGGGCCTCGGCGGGCGTCTCCTCCGCCCCCTCGTC
>VGRA01000863.1 GCA_016875515.1 Deltaproteobacteria bacterium
ACCCGGCCATCGGGCTGGTCGTCGTTGGCCTCATGGCGTGGGGCATCTTGACCGCGCTGCGCTCCAGCGAGATGGACACCGCCACCCGGGTGAAGATCAAGACGGACGTGCTGGACGCCCTGCGCTTGCACGTGGGCGGCCTCTCCACGCAGGAGCTCATGAAGGAGCTGGGGCGCTCGCAGGGGGAGCTGCTGCTGGTGCTGGAGGAGATGACGAAGGACCACCAGGTGTGGAGCACGCGGAGCGCGGACCGGCACACCGTGTGGCACGCCCGGGGCGTGGGGGCCACCGGGCCCCAGGTCCCCTACCGCTGACGCGCCGGGGCTACTGCCCCACCCCCTCTACCTTCGCCTGCACGAGCGGGCGGAACGGATCATTGGTGCGGGTGACGGCGTAGACCCGGTACAGCTGGTCGTTCACCACGTTGCCCTGCGCGCCGAAGACGAGGCGGCCCAGCTTCACCTTGGTGCCCACCGGGGGCGCCCCGGACGCGGGCCCCAGCACCACCGGCAGCTGCGGCGTCCCGCCGTCCGCCCACTCGAAGCGGTGACACGGGCTGCCTGGCGGGGACGAGGCGCTGCAGGGAACCAGCCCGCCGTCGCCCGCCTCCTCGTAGAACGACACCTCCTCCAGCGTGGCCGGCCAGCTGCCCTGGTTGATGACACCGTAGAAGTCCAGCTCGCACGGGATGGACTGGGCCGCCCCCGGCGCGCCGCAGCTGCTGCCGGCCGGCTGCAGGTTGGGCAGCGCGGAGGCCCCCTGGATGAAGGCCGTCACCGTCTGCGGCACGCGTCCGGCGGCCAAGAGCGGGGGCTCCCCCTGCCGCACCAGCATCACCCGCGCCTGGTCCGCCCCCTCCGCCACGCAGCGCGCGGTGGGCCGGTAGGTGAGCGTCACCGGCGCGGACTCCCACGGCGGCACGGCGGAGGCCACCTCGGGCAGCTGCACCTGGGGCGCGGTCCACTCGTAGGTGACGGCGCCCGGGGCGTTGGAGAACTGGAAGTCCGGCAGCGCCGGCGTCCCAGCGTCACACACGTCAGCGTTGGCATTGGCGTAGGGGGTGTACTTCACCGTGTACTTGACCGGGGTGTTGCCGGCGTTCTTCACGTACACCTGCGCCGCGCGCATGCTGTTCTCGGCCGTGCAGCCGCCGTCCGTTCCCACCGGGTAGGCGGAGGCGTCGCACAGCGGGCCGAAGTTCACCGTCACCGCCTCGAACGCCCCGGCCGCGGAGACGGCGCTGCACTGCTCGGTGCCCGCCCCGTCGAAGCGGAGGCAGAGCGCCGGGATGCCCTTCACGCCGCGGCCCTTGAAGGCCACCTCCTGCTCGCCGCCCTGCAGCGGGTCGAAGGTGAACTTGAGCCCGCCGGAGAGCGTCAGCATGTCCCTCGGCGTGAAGGAGAAGGCGACCTCCGCGCTGCCCCCGCCGGGGATGTCCGCGCGGAACGGCTGCAGGTCGAACGTGAGGTCCGGGGCGGCCGTGGTGCCGGGCAGCGGCTCCACCGACAGCACCTTGAGCGGCGCCGTGCCCGCGTTGGTTACCCGGAGCGTCACCTGCTTGCTCTCCCCCGCGTACACGTCCCCGAAGTCCAGCGG
>VGRA01000864.1 GCA_016875515.1 Deltaproteobacteria bacterium
CCCTGCGGGTGCACGATCAGTTTGAGGCAAGCCAGGCCCGATTCAAGGGACTGACGCGGGACAGCGAGCGCTGACGCTGCTTCACCCTGCGGGGGGCGTTGGGCACCAGCACGTGACGCGCACGAGCCGGAGGTCGGACGCGCCCATCGCGCAGCGCCTGGTGGAAGTGGACCGCGCCGGCGGTGCGGTAGACGGCGCGCAGGCGCACCATGCGGCGGGCGCGCTGAAGACTCCACCGCTGCCCCGCGCGCTTCATGCGCACCTGGAGGACGTGGCGGTGGGCGCTCTCGACGATGCCCGAGCCCACCGGCATTCCGCGCACGCGGAGGCTTCGGTACTGCATGCGCGCTGCGTTGGTGCGGTAGTAGCCGATGACTGTATCGAGCGCGGCGAGGTGCTCGTCCGTCTCCGTCAAAGACAGACACTCCATCAGCTCCGAGATGATGGTGTCCGGGCCGTCCGCGTCGAGCAGTTGATGCACGCGGGCGTCCCAATGCCGCTGCAGGCAGTGCCCTTCCCCGAGCAGCGCCTTGCCGCACTCCATGGCCCAGTGCGCGGCGTGCGGTACGTCCAGCACCTGGATGGCGAAGGGGCAGAGTTCCCGCGCGAGCGTCCAATTCTCCGCTGCCCCGTCCCCGAGCCACACCACCGTCTCGACTTCGTCGGCGCGCTCGGCCGCGAGCGCCGCGGCGAGCGACTTCTTGAATTCCTGCTGCCCGCCCAGCACCGCGACGTACCGCGCGTCTTCGATGCGCCGCCGCGCCCTCTCCACTCCCGGAGGGAAGCAGCCTCCGCGGGCGACGACGCCCACCTTCGCCTCTCTCCACCCGTCCTCGCGCGTCAGCAGCATGCTGCCGTCGGTGGCCACCGTGAGCATCGAGGCTGGCTCCTCCGGCCGAGGGCGCGCAGCCACCTGCAGGTTCTCCTCGCTGAGGGGCGCCTCGCACAGCGCCCCCGCGCGGTCCACCACGCGCCGCACCAGGTTGGAGGAGATGCGCGTGGGGAAGTGGATGCTCCAGCGCTCGGCCACGGACTCGAAGGTGTCGTTGACACCGAAGTCCAGGATGCGGCGCTCCATCGCCGTCGAGACTTCTCCTTCTTCCGGCAGCTTCAGTGCCGCGTCCCGCGGCGCGAAGCCGTGCTCGCAATGCTGGCAGTAATGGTAGTTGCGGCTCAGCCGCAGTTCGCCCGCCGTCGTCAAAATATGGCGCACGCGGTTGCGCGCCTTCACCGCGGCCGGACGCCCGCACTTCGGGCACGGCACCGGGCGTCCATCTTCCGGCGGCAGCGCCTCGATGGCCGCGGCCAATGTCTCCTCCCCGAAGTCCCGCTGTGCCTCCTCCGCCGTGGACTCGATGCTGTCGAGGTCCATGGTTCCCTTCGCCAGGCGGCGCCGCGCCAGCTCGCGCAGCAGCTCCGCGTCGCTCATGTGTCCGAGCGGACTTCCATCATTCGGTGCACTGCTCGACGGCGGCGGACGGGGGGTTCGGCGGCGGCTCATGGCCGGGGTAGATCACGCCTCCCCAGCCCCGTCGATCCCCCTGGAATCACTGCGCTTCCTCAATCTCGTCGTGCACCCGACGTCACCCCCGCGG
>VGRA01000865.1 GCA_016875515.1 Deltaproteobacteria bacterium
TGGAGTAGGCGGCGCCGCAACGGCAGCAACCGCGGCGGCGGCAAATGGCTTTCCCTCCACGACCACGGGCCTGGCCACGTCACGCGGGACGGCAACGGCCTTCCGGGTGAGCTCGTCCTGGAAGGTGAGGGCCGGCTCCTTGCGGACCTCCACCATGGTGGCCGCCTTGCGGTCCAGGGAAGTCAGGAGATCCGCTGGCTCGGCCCCGACGCTCGCGGCGGCCAGCCGCTTGCCCACCACCACGCCCAGCACGAACACGGCGCCCAACACCACCAGCCCCGCTGCCAGCAGGCTGTTGACCTGCCGGCTGTCCAGGGACAGCTCGAACTTCTCTCTCATCCGGTGGGCGTCGCGCATGGGGCGGAGGTGGGTGGGACGGTAGGACCCGCCTGTGTGCCGGTCAACTTACTGGCCGGACACCCCGGGCATGCGAAACAGCAGCCCGGTCCCTCCCAGTGGCCGCAGTGCGGCAGACGCCGCGTGCTGCGCGAGCGAGTCCACCTCCTCCCCAAGCAACTCCCGGAGCAGCTTCTTGTCGTGCGCGGGGTATTCCACCTCGGGCTCCCCTTGGATCCCGGCAAGCTTCGCCGCGTCCTCTACGGCGTCCTGCAGCCCGCCCAGTTCGTCCACCAATTTGAGCTCGCGCGCCTGCCGGCCGGAGAAGACGCGCCCGTCTGCCAGCGGCCGCACCACCTCGGGATCCAGCTTGCGGCCTTCCGCCACCGCCTGGATGAACTGCTCGTGGACGTCCTTGAGCAGCGCCTCGAAGTACTCGCGCTCGTCCGGGCGCATCTCCCGGAACGGGCTGCCCGAGTCCTTGCGCGCCCCCGCGGTCACGACGTTCATCTGGACCCCCGCCCACTTGAGTACCCCCTCCACGTTGGGCAACTGGAAGATGACGCCAATGGAGCCGGTGAGCGTCCCCGGGTTGGCGAAGATCTTCTCCGCCCCAGCGGCGATGTAGTAGCCGCCCGAAGCCGCCGTGCTCCCCATGGAGGCAACCACCTTCTTCTTCGCCGAGAGGCGGCGGACCGCGTCGTAGATCTCCTGCGACGGGGCCACCGCGCCGCCCGGGCTGTCCACGCGGATGACCACCGCCTTCACGGACTCGTCCTCGGCGAACGCCTTGAACTCCTTGAGCACCTTCTTGGAGTCCGAGATCTCCCCGAGGATCTCCACCACGCCCACCCGGTCGCTCCGCTTGCCCATCACGGGTGCCCGCTTCTCCCCGTCCCGCACGGCGAGGAATACCAGCGAGAGGAAGCCGAAGAGGCACAGGAACAGACCGCCGAAGACGATGCCAATGACCCACGCCGAGCGCTTGTCCATGGAGGCCTTTCCTGTCACCCCCGCGGCCCGGGCGCAATGGCGTTCACCGGCGGAGTTCCAGGTCCAGCGGCCCCTCCAGGGAGAGTTCCTCCCCGGTGGAGAGCTGCAAGGTGGCGCGCGCCCCGTTGAGCAGGCGCAGCCGCCGCGCTGCCCCCAGCCCGCCTCGCTGGCCACCGGTGAAGGTCCAGGTGGCGAACGCGGTGTCCTCGGCAACGGCCAGCCCCTGCCCCAGCATGAGCAGCGGCCCGTCCACCACCGCCGCGCC
>VGRA01000866.1 GCA_016875515.1 Deltaproteobacteria bacterium
CAGCTGCTCGCGCCGCGGGCCCGGCGGCGCTCCCACCAGCACCGAGACGTCCAGCGCCATCCGCGCCAGCGTCCGCAGCACCGCCAAGTAGAGCTCTTCCTCCGCCGGGCGGGTGGATCCGTCCGCGGGCGCCGGCGCCACGCCGGTGGGGGTGCCGTAGCTGAGGCCGCTGTCCCGCACCACCTGCCGCAGGTAGCCGCGCGCCCGGGCACGGGCGGTGGCAGCCGGCGGGGCCAGCAGGTCCGGGGTGGCCGCGTCGTGCGCAGCCACGGCCGCCTCCACCAGCGCCAGCAGCCACCCCGAGTTGCCCAGTTCCATGACGTGCGCCCTCACACCCCGGAGGGCTGGTGCGGAAGGCTACCCGTCCGGGCAGCCCCGTCCAGCCCCGGGATGGGGAGCCACCCGGGCCGCGCAGCGGCTACTTCACCGCCTTGACGCGGGAGCGCTTGTCCTCCACCGGCGGCTCCTCGGCCGGGGCGGCCTCTGCCGCCGGCACCTTGATGCCCGCCTTCTCGAAGACGAGCCCCTGGATGGACGCCGTCAACTCCGGGCGCTCCTTTAGGAAGTCCTTGGCGTTCTCGCGCCCCTGCCCGATGCGCTCCCCCTTGAAGGAGAACCAGGCCCCGGACTTCTCGATGATGCCCTCGTTGACCGCCAGGTCCACGAGATCCCCCTCCCGGGAGATGCCGGAGCCGTACATGATGTCGAACTCCACCTCCTTGAACGGGGGGGCCAGCTTGTTCTTCACCACCTTCACGCGCGTGCGGTTGCCCACCACCGCCTCGCCGTTCTTGATGGCCCCCACGCGCCGGATGTCCATGCGCTGCGATGCGTAGAACTTCAGCGCGTTGCCGCCCGTGGTGGTCTCCGGGTTGCCGAACATCACGCCAATCTTCATGCGGATCTGGTTGATGAAGATGACGCAGGTGTTGCTCTTGGCGATGGTGCCCGTCAGCTTACGCAGCGCCTGGCTCATCAGCCGCGCCTGCACGCCCATGTGGGCGTCCCCCATCTCCCCTTCCAGTTCCGCCTTGGGGACGAGCGCAGCCACCGAGTCAATCACCAGGACGTCAATGGCGCCCGAGCGCACCAGCATCTCCACAATCTCCAGCGCCTGCTCGCCCGTGTCCGGCTGGCTAAGCAGCAGGTCATCCGTGCGGACCCCCAGCTTGCGCGCGTACCCCACGTCCAGCGCGTGCTCGGCGTCCACGTAGCCACACACCCCACCCTTTTTCTGCGCCTCCGCCACGATGTGGAGGCACAACGTCGTCTTGCCGGAGGACTCCGGTCCGTAGATTTCAATGATGCGGCCGCGCGGCACCCCGCCCACCCCCAGCGCCAGGTCCAGGCTGATGGAGCCGGTGGAGATGGACTGCACGTCCTGCACGAGCGGCGCGTCGTTGCCCAGCCGCAGGATGGAGCCCTTCCCGAACTGCCGCTCCACCGCGCTCACCGCCAACTCGATCGCCTTTTCCTTCTCTGCGTTACCGGCCATGTCCGTGCTGCTCCTTGCGTGTTGTACCTGGTATGAGAACCACTGAAAGGCTGTTTAGTATCACCTCAAGAACGCACCCTAGTCCAGCGGTCTGACATT
>VGRA01000867.1 GCA_016875515.1 Deltaproteobacteria bacterium
GAACGGGATGCGCACGTCCCCCTTGCCGCCGTCCCCTGCGTCCGCGGCGTCCCCCGGCTTCCAGGCTGGCCCCCGGCTGGCGGGCCGCGGGCGCGCCCTCAAGCGGCTGGCCTTCGAGCAGGCGTGGCAACAGGTCGTCCCCGGGGCGGACCGCCTCCTTCTGGATCGCGCAGACGGAATCACCGCCTGGGGAAGGACCGGGCTCGGCGCCTTCACTCCCGGTGGGAGGCCCCGCCTGGAACTGCGCGGGCTGGATGGACTCGCCGTTGCGCCCGGGGGCGCGTACGCCGTCCTGCGGGAGGGGGAGGCGCTGGTGGGGCTGCGGCTGGACGGGCGGCTCCCCGGGCGCGCGCTCTGGCGCCGTTCACCTTCCACCCTGGTCCCGCGGGAGCCCCTGGTATCCGGCAGCGCCACCTTGTTCCTGCTGTCCGCTGGACAGGGCGCTCTCGGGCTGGCCTCGCACACGGGCCGCGAGCAGTGGAGGCTGCAGCTCCGGGGCGGGACGTGGCCGCTGGGGGCGCAGGGCAGGTGCTGGCTCACCACGGAGCTCGGATCCGTGCTGCAGGTCCACCCGGACTCGGGCGCCGTGGGGGCGGCGGTCCACTGTCCGCTGCCGTTCCACGGCCCGGCGAACCTGCATGGACGCCAGCTCTCCGCCGTGGCGTCGGACGCCGACCGTTCCGAATTGATGGTGCTGGACGCGGCCTCCGGCGAACCGCTCCTAAGGCGTGCGCTGGCCCTGGGACGGGCGGGGCCCGCCGTCCCGCTGGCTCGCCGCTGGTTCCTCGCCGGGGAGCGCGCAGGCGAGGCAAGGATCCTGGCGCTCACGGCGAGCGGACGGACCGTATGGGAGCGCCCCCTTCCCTTCGCGGGCCCCTGGCGGCTGCTCCCCTGTGCCGGCGGGCTGCTGGCCACCAACCGCGCCGGTGCGGCGGTGTGCGTGGAGACCACGGGCAAGCTGCGCTGGACGGCGGGCTCCGGGGCCCCGGATGAAACCGAACAGCCGCTCGCGCCCGCGGTGCGCCGGGGGGTGGCGTTTGCCTTCGGCCCGGAGGTGCGGGCGCTGGACGCCCGCAGCGGAGGGCTGCTCGCGGCGCTTCCGCTCAAGGCCCCGGCCGTCGCAGCCGCCGTGGGGCGGTCGCTGGACGTGTACGTCTTGGACGAGTCAGGAAGACTCACGGCGTGGCGGCTCGCCACGCACCTCTCAGCCGTCCGGCGCGGCTGACCCGGGTCAGCCCTTCTTCTTCAGCGACGGGTCAATCTCTTCCGCCGGGCGCACCGACTCGGTGGCCCCCTCCCACGCCTCCCCCGGCTGCAGCTTCCAGTCCGCGGGCGCGTCCATCTTCCAGCTGTAGCGCGCCTCCGCCTCGCCGCCGGAGTTGGCGAGCGACTTGACGGTGAAGGTCATCTCCAGCGTGGACACCTCTGCGGGCACCGGCGCGAGCGGGAAGGTGCCGAGCACCATCTGCGGAGGGAAGAGGTCCACGTACAGCTCCGGCCAGTCCACCAGCCCCTCCGCCCCCTCGCCGTTGAGCTCGCCCAGGAGCTTCCCCTTGGCGTCCCACAGCTTCCAGTCGTAGCGGAAGCTGGCCG
>VGRA01000868.1 GCA_016875515.1 Deltaproteobacteria bacterium
GGACCCCTTGAGGACGAGCCCGAGTCTACGAAGAGGGCCCGCCGCACGCAACGGGCCGTCGCCGCAAGTGCGTAGAAAGCCTACGGATTTTCTGCTCCATGGGAGCGGGCAAGCTCCGCCCAGGTGAGGGTGGAGAGCTGCTGGAGGGCCGCGGCATCCACCGACTCGAAGAGCCGCTCCAAGGGGGAGGTTGGGCCTGGCGGCGTGCCCGGCGCACCGAGCGAGGCCAGTCCACCCACCGCGAGGGAGATGTCCCCCACCGTCAGCTCGGCGGGAGGCCTTGCCGGGACGACGCCGCCCCGGTGCCGCTTCACTAGCCCCGCAGACGCGAGCAGCGACAAGGTCTCGTGGGCCGTGGAGTCCGGGACGCCGAGCTGACGCGCGAGCCGCCCGGGCGTGGGCGGGGCGTGCTCCGTCAGAGCCGCTGCGGCAATGAGCTGCGCCATCCGCGCAGCCACCATCTCCCGGGCGCGCGGGTGGCGCTCGAGCGCGAGAATGACGCCTCGGTAGCTGGCGTGCTGGACGGTGTAGGCCACGCGTGCGCCGAGCAGCACGAGCATCCAGCTCACGTAGATCCAGAGCAGGAACGCCGGGAGCGCGCCGAGCGTGGCGTAGACGGGGCTGTACTTGAAGGACGAGGCCGCGAAGGCGGCGTAGCCGTGCTTCGCCATTTCCCAGGTCAAGCCTGCGAAGACGCCGCCGGCCAGCGCGGCCCGCCGGTGGACGCGGGTGGCAGGCGCGAGCAGGTACAGCATGGAGAGCGCTGCCACGGTGATCCCGAGCGTGGTGGCCCAGGCCACGGCCCCCACCAGGCCGGAGTTGCCCTGGAACAGGAACTCGCGCACCCGGCCCGTGAGGGTGATGGACAGTCCCACGGCTACGGGACCCACTACCAGGACGGCCAGGTAGATGAGCATCCGAATCCAGAAGGGGCGGCGCTCCCGGACGTGCCAGATGGCGTTGATGGACTCGTCCAGGCTGCGCAGGAGCGTGCTGGCGGAGAGCAACAGCAGCAGGCCGCCCGCGCTGGACAGCTGCGTGGCCACCGCCGTGTCCAGGAACCGATCCAGCAAGGCCGTGGTCTCCGCCCGCACCCCGGGCGCGAGCACGCCGTGCACCCACTCCTCCAACTGCGCCTGGACCGCGCTGGCCTTCAGCAATCCAAGCAACCCCAGGGCCACCGCGAGCAGCGGAAGCAGGGAGAAAAGGCTGATGAACGTGAGCGCCCCCGCGCGCAGGCTCAACGGCTCGCCGCGGAAGCCAAAGGCCACGCCCAGCACCGCGTGGGAGAGGTCTTCCACGAAGCGCGCAGCCGAGGAGTCCCGTACGCGCCCCCGCAACCGCTCGAGGAGGCGCTGGACGAACGGGGGCAGGGGGGCGGTCAGCTTCATGCCACGCCCGGACCTCCGTCAGCTGTTGGGCGTGGACGGCTTGGGGTCTGACGTGGCCGCCGCGCTGGCCTGGCCCTGCCCCTGCCCACGGCCACCGTCTCCGCGCGGACCGCCACCGCTGCTGCGGCCCTGCTGGCCCTGTGGCCTCCCACCGCCGCCTCCGCCACCCCCGCCACCCCCGCCACGGTTGCGGCCCCGGTCA
>VGRA01000869.1 GCA_016875515.1 Deltaproteobacteria bacterium
CCCAGACCTGCAACGGCTGCAAGGACCTGCTCGGCAACTGCCAGGCGGGCACGGCGGTGAGCGCGTGTGGCTCGGCGGGCGGGCAGTGCCAAACGTGCAGCTCGGGCCAGAGCTGCATCAACGGCGCGTGCGTGGGTGGCTGTGACGGCACCAGCTGCCCCGAGGGGTGCTGCGACGGGACGGTGTGCGTGACCGGGGCGGCGCTGAGCATCTCGAAGTGCGGCGCTGCAGGACAGGCGTGCATGGCATGCGTGAACGGGGCCACCTGCAACCTGTCCCAGCAGGGAGGGATGTGCAGCGGTGGCGGCGCCGACGGAGGTCTGGGTGGCGGGTTCGGCGGTGGGTTCGGAGGCGGGACGGGCGGCGGGTGCACGACCTGCACGGATGCGACGGGCAACTGTGTCGCACAGATGGATGACCAGAACTGCCATCCGGACCAGGCCTCCGCACTCAACGCCATCCTGGGCACGGCAGGGCCCTGTCAGGCCTGCACAACGGGCCAGACTTGCGCGTTCGGCCTCGTCCAGTACTGCCAGTAGCCGCTCGTCAGGCGCGGTGTGCGCGCCCATCCCACCTGGATCACGGACTCGCAACCTTCTTTCGCATCCTGCGAGAATCCCCACATGCCCACGGTCAACCGCGCTGCCACCACCGGCCCGATGAACGCCTCCGCCCCCCGCCTGGAGGCGCCCGCCCCGGGGCTGCGCTACGGGATGCGCGGCCCGCAGGTGCTGAAGCTGCAGGAGGCGCTGGTGAAGCTCGGGTACATGACCCGCGAGGAGCTGGCCACGGGGCCCGGCATCTTCGGGCCGCGCACCTGGCGGGCGCTCGCCCACTTCAAGGGGGCGCATGGGCTGAAGAAGCTGGGGGTGTACGGCCCCAAGGCGGCCGAGGCCCTCGCCCGCGCATTGGCGGGCGAGCCGGGGCGCGCCCGGAAGACGGACATCACCGGGACGGGCGGCGCCGGCGGCGGGACTGCGACCACCGGGGGGGCGGGGGGCACTGCGCCTGTGGACCGCACCCGCAAGGTGGACGTGGGCAACATCCGCAACCTCACCTGGGAGAAGGCCGCGGACATCATCCGCGCGCGCGGCGGGCAGGTGAACCCGGGCGGCCGACCCACGGTGCTCGCGGTGCGCACTGCCAACGGCGGCACCTCCGGCTACAACGACTTCTTCGTGGTGCTGAAGCCCGGCGGGGAGATGAAGGTCTTCGAGGCCACCACGCGCCCCACGCGGCTGGGGGCCTACGGCCAGGCCATGGTGCTGCCAGGCAACTACGAACTCACGCCCCGCTGGAGGGACGGCAAGTTCAGCAACGACGCCTTCCTCATCAAGAACGCGGACGGCGGCATGACGGTGGACGTGGCCCGCGACGCCAACGGGGATGGGCGCTACTCGGAGCGCGAGATGGAGGCCGGCTACACCTCAGATCTCATCCGCTTGCACCGCGGTGGACAGGGCAGCACCGCCTCCTCGGGCTGCTTCAACGTGCAGGACTACGACGCGTTCCTCCGCTACGTGGGCGGCCGGGACGTGAAGTTCAACCTGACGCTCGTGGAGGATTGAGCCCCGGGTCGCGGCGGCCG
>VGRA01000870.1 GCA_016875515.1 Deltaproteobacteria bacterium
CGTGCCGAGCGCGTGGCCCCAGTCCCCGCCCAGCCGCGAGGCGATGAAGGCCTTTGCCACCTCGGGGTGGCCGTGCCGGACCAGCACCGCCCCCTGCAGCGCCAGCGCCATCTGCTCCACGATGCGGCGGGCGCGGACCTCTGCGGTCGCGAGGTCATCCAACTCGTGCTTGAGGCCGTCCACCGCCGCCGCCAGCCGGGGCTCCAGCCGCGCCCCCTCTTCCAGCTCCGCCACGAAGGCCTCCAGTGCCCCCGGCTCACGCGTGACGGCGCGCAGCACGTCCAGGCAGATGACGTTGCCGCTGCCCTCCCAGATGCCGTTGACCGGCGCCTCGCGGAAGAGCCGCGGCATGCCGGACTCCTCCACGTAGCCGCTGCCGCCCAGGCACTCGAGCGCCTCCACCACGTGCGTGGGGGCCCGCTTGCAAATCCAGTACTTCATCACCGCGGTGGCGATGCGGCGGAACTGCGCCTGCCGGGCGTCCCCGCGGCTGGCCTCGTCGTAGGCACGGGCCAGGCGCATGGCGGTCAGCGTGGCCGCCTCGGACTCCACGCAGAGGTCCGCGAGCACGTTCTGCATGAGGGGCTGGTCCACCAGCCGCCGGCCAAAGGCGCTCCGGTGCTGGACATGGTGCAGCGCCTGCACCACGCCCCCGCGCAGCAGGGCGGTGCTGCCGAGCACGCAGTCCAGCCGCGTGTGGTTCACCATCTCGATGATGGTGGGGACGCCGCGCCCCTCCTCGCCCACCATGCGCGCCCAGGTGCCGTCCAGCTCCAGCTCGCTGGAGGCGTTGGAGCGGTTGCCCAGCTTGTCCTTCAGCCGCTGGAGGAAGAACCGGTTCTTCGTCCCGTCTGGCAGGAACCGCGGCACGGCGAAGCAGGAGAGCCCGCCCGGCGCCTGCGCCAACACCAGGAAGAGGTCCCCCATGGGGGCGCTGCAGAAGAACTTGTGGCCAGTGAGCGCGTACTCGGCGCCGGGGCCGCGGGCGGCGGTGAGGGGCTGGGCCACCGTGGCGTTGGCGCGGACGTCCGAGCCGCCCTGCTTCTCCGTCATGGCCATGCCGGCGAGCGCCCCGGTCTTCTCGTGCGCGGGGAGGAAGCGCGGGTCGTACTGCGTGGAGGACAGGCGCGGCTCCCACTCCTTCGCCAGCTCCGGGGTGGCGCGCAGCGCCGGGACCGCGGAGTAGGTCATGGAGATGGGACAGAGGTGGCCTGCCTCCGCGAGCGTGAAGGTGATGAACATGGCGGCGCGCGCCACGTGGGCGCCCGGCCGCTCCTCCGCCCAGGGCGCGCCCTGCAGCCCGTACTCCACCGAGGTGCGCATGAGGTCGTGGTAGGCGGGGTGATAGGTGACGGCGTCCAGCCGGTGGCCGTACCGGTCATGGGTCTGCAGCCGCGGCGGGAACTCGTTGGCGAGCGCCCCCCACTCCTGGGCCACGCCGCCGGCAATGAGCCCCAGCCTCGAGCACTTCTCCTTCGCCCACCCGGCCCCCTCGCGCTCGAGCGCCTCCACGAGCGGGCGGTTGCCCGAGAAGGCGTCATGCGCTGGGAGGTGGGGTGGCTGGTTCTTCACCTCGTGGGTGCGG
>VGRA01000871.1 GCA_016875515.1 Deltaproteobacteria bacterium
CCCAGCTCCAGCGGCGCCGCGCACTCCTTGACCGCGCGCTCCACGGGGAGCTCGGGCGCCGGAGGGGGCGGCGGGGGCGGGGCGGCCTCCGCCTTGGGCGCGGAGGGCGGCGGGGGCGGAGGGGCAGGGGCCTCCTCCTTCTTGCAGCCGTTCAGCAACAGGGCAGACGCGGCAGCGACGGCAAGGGTGACATGGCGCAGGTTCGTCACGGGAAAACCCTCCAGGAAGTCCAGCGAGTCGGCTTCGTACCTAGAAGGCCGGGGGGAGTCCAGCCCGGCGTGTGGCGGTCACCCCTGATACAAGGCGCCGCCATGCGCCACCCCACCTCCCTCTTGCCCCTCCTCCTGTTGGCCGGCTGCGCCCACCGGCCGCTCGCCCCGGACGCCGCCGCGCGGATGCGCCACCCTGCGTTCGTCGTGCGCGTCTCCCCAGGGGGAGAGGGCATGGAGGGGGTGGTCCGCTACGAGCTGGCGGAGCGGCTCCGCGCCGGGCTCTTCCAGTCCCTCCCGCGCAAGGCCCCTTGGACCGGGCGGGTGGATCCGTTGGCGGTGATGAACGCGTTGCAGCTGCTGCTGGTCCAGGACGAATCCACCCGTCCGCTGGACTACGCCAACCTGCGCCCGCTGGGGGCGGACGGCGTGGTGGAGCTGGAGGTACGCCGCTGGGGGCTGCGCCGGGACGCGAAGGCCGGGGACGCGGTGTACGTCGAGGTGGAGGGGCGGGTATTCCTGCTGGACGGGGCGGATCTGTGGCGGGGAACGGTGGCCGCCTCGCTCCCTGCGCCCGGGGGGCTCTCGGACGCGCAGCGGCGCGCGCTCCTTGCCGAGGCGTTCGCCGAGGCGGGAAAGCGGACCGCTGCGAGGCTGTCTCCAGAGGCTGCCGCGGCGCAGGTGCCTCCCCCCGGTCCCTAGAGCGCGCGCTCCAACAGCAGCACCGCGAGCGAGAGCGCGAGGCTGGTGAGGGTCACCGGGATGCCGATCCTCGCGTAGTCCCAGAAGCCCACCTTTACCTCCTCCCGCGCCAACTCGAAGACGATCAGGTTCGCCACGCTGCCCACCAGCGTCAGGTTCCCCGCGAGCGTGGAGGAGAGCCCCAGCACGTACCAACCGAGCGTGGGGTCTGCCAGCGCAGGCACCCACGGCCGGGCCAGGAGCACGAACGGGACGTTGGAGAAGAGGTTGCTCCCCACGAAGGACAGCCCCGCAAACGCCCACGCCTCCCCCTCTCCGCTGCCGTACACCCACGGGCCGGCCCAGCCCAGCACCCGGTCCACCCACCCGGCGCGCTGTACGCCATGCACCAGCACGAACAGGCTGGCGAAGAACAGCAGCAGCACGAAGTCCACCCGCTGCAACAGGTCCCGCGCGGGCCGCGGCCGCAGCGCAAGCACCACCGCTGCGCCTGCCACCGCCGTCCAGCCCAGGGGCAGCCCTGCGAAGAACGCGGCGACGACGGCCACCATCACCCACGTGGCGGGGACGCGCATGGGGAGAGAGGGCTGGGCGGAGCTAAGCACGCCCGCCGGCGCCTGGCTCCGGGCCACGGCGCCGAGCTGTTTCCGGAAGACCATGTCCAGCGCCATCAC
>VGRA01000872.1 GCA_016875515.1 Deltaproteobacteria bacterium
CCCCTTCACGTTGGTGTCGGATCCAGGAGCCGTGGCGGCCCGCGCCTTCGGGGTGAAGAAGGCGTTCCTCGGCCTGCTGCCCGGGCGCGTCACCTTCGTCATCGACGCGCAGGGCGTGGTCCAGCACGCGTTCGACTCGCAGCTGCGCGCCTCTGCCCACGTCACGGAGGCGCTCGGGGTGGTGTCGCGGTTGGCACGGCAGGGCCCTCCCACGCCGTAGCGCCCCCGCGCCCGTCCGCGCCCTGCTAGACAGCGGCCCCGCATGCGCTTCCTCAACGACCAGCGGCCCGCGCAGGACCTCACCTACAGCGACGTCTTCCTCGCCCCTTCCCGTTCGGACGTGACGAGCCGGTTGGAGGTGGACCTCTCCCCCGCGGACGGGACGGGGGCCACCCTGCCCCTCCTGGTGGCCAACATGACCGCAGTGGCCGGGCGTCGCATGGCGGAGACGGTGGCCCGCCGCGGCGCCCTGGCGGTCCTGCCGCAGGACCAGCCGGCAGACGTGGTGGCCGCCAGCGTCGCCTGGGTGAAGTCCCGCCACCCGCTGTACGAGACGCCCATCACCCTTCGGCCCACGGACACGGTGCAGCAGGCCATCAACCTGATCCACAAGCGCGCGCACGGGCTGGTCATCGTCGTCAACGACGCGGACGAGCCGGCGGGGGTCTTCACCGAGCGGGATGGCGAGGGGCTGGACCGCTTCACCCAGCTGCAGCACGTCATGGTGTCCAACCCGGTCAGCTTCCAGGAGGGGACGCCGCTGGAGGCCATGTTCGAGCGGCTCTCGCACCACCACCTGAAGGCCGCCCCGGTGCTGCGGGGCAGCACGCTGCTCGGACTGGTCACCCGCAAGGGGGCGCTGCGCTCCACCCTCTACAAGCCCGCGCTGGACGCGCAGGGGCGGCTGAAGGTGGCCGCGGCGGTGGGCATCAACGGGGACGTGAAGGCCAAGGCGCGCGCGCTGGTTGAGCTGGGGGTGGACCTGCTGGTGGTGGACACCGCGCACGGCCACCAGGCGAAGATGCTCGCGGCGCTGGAGGCGGTCCGCGAGGTGGCAGGCGCCACCAAGGTGCTCGCCGGCAACGTGGTGACGCGCGAGGGGACGCGGGATCTCCTCTCCGCCGGGGCAGACATGGTGAAGGTAGGCGTGGGGCCCGGGGCCATGTGCACCACCCGCATGATGACCGGCGTGGGGCGGCCGCAGTTCTCCGCCGTCCTGGACTGTGCGGAGGAGGCCCGCAAGCACGGCAAGCACGCCTGCGCGGACGGCGGGGTGCGCCACCCGCGGGATGTGGCGCTGGCGCTGGCGGCCGGGGCCTCCACCGTCATGGTGGGCAGCTGGTTTGCCGGCACCTACGAGGCGGCCGGGGACGCCCAGCGGGACGCCGAGGGGCGGCTGTACAAGGAGAACTTCGGCATGGCGAGCCAGCGCGCGGTGAAGGCCCGCACCCGCGGCGAGGGGCTGCTGGACCGCGCCGTGAAGGAGCTCTTCCAGGAGGGCATTAGCACCTCCCGCATGTACCTGGACCCGGAGCGCCCCGGCGTGGAAGACCTCCTGGACCAGGTGGTGGCCGGGGTGCGCAG
>VGRA01000873.1 GCA_016875515.1 Deltaproteobacteria bacterium
CCGCGCGGGGAACCTGGGTGACCACGGTCCACGGGGTGCTCTCCGCGGCGCTGCTCGCCGGGACGCTGTGGATGGCGGGGCCCGTGCGCCGCGTGCTCGCGTCCGGGGCGGCGAGGTGGCTCGGCGCGCTCTCCTATTCTCTGTACCTCTGGCAGCAGCCGCTGCTCGTCACGCGCGAGCCGTCCTGGGGATGGGCGCGCGAGCTGCCCTGGGCCCTGGGGCTGACACTGGCGCTGGGAGCGCTGTCCTACTTCCTGGTCGAGCGGCCCGTCCTGCGTTGGCGGGACCGCGTCCTTTCCCCGCCGCCCTGAAGTTCGCCCCAGCGTGAGCCCACACCTTCCTGGCCCCTCGCAGCAGCTGCATGCCCTCTCCTCTCCGTCGGTGGACCAGCTCCGGCAGCTGCTGGAGGCCGGCGCGGACCCGGACTTCCGGCCGGACGACGAGGCGGCCTCCACCTTCCTCCGGCTCGTGGGCCGCGTGCCGCTCGAGGGACTCCGCCTCCTGGTCGAAGCCGGCGCCAACCTCGCCGCCGTCCGCCCCAACACGCGCGAGGGGGCGCTCCATCTCCTGCTCTGGGCACACCCCGCGCCCGCGGACCTGGAGCCGCAGCTGGCCTTCCTGCTGGACGCCGGCCTGGACGTGGACCTGCGCGCCGCAAGCGGCAGCACGCCGCTGTACCACGCCGCCTTCGCCGGGCTGCTCGGCCCCCTGCGGCTGCTGCTCGAGCGTGGCGCCCAGCCCGACATCCCCGGGGACCGCGGGGACACGCCGCTCCACGCCTGCGCCGCGCAGGGTTTGCCGGAGCACGTGGCGCTGCTGCTCCACCACGGGGCCAACCCCACGCTGCCCGGGTGGCAGCAGCGCACGGCGCTCCAGCGCGCGGTGGAGGGAGGACACGCGGAGGCGGCAGACGTGCTGCTCCGGGGCGGGGCACAGGTGGACTGTGCCGCCCCGCCGGAAGGCTTCACCGCGCTCCGGGTGGCGGTGAACGCGCAGCACGTGGAGCTGGCCCGGCTGCTCGTCTCCCACGGCGCCAACGTCCACCTGGCCGCGGCAGATGGCCGTTCCCCCCTCGAGGTGGCCCGGCTGTCAGGACGGCAGGAGCTGGTGCAGGCGCTCGGGGAGGGGGACTCGGCGGAGACGCTTTCGGACATTGCCCGGGCCGAGCAGCAGGCCGTGGCGGCGCTCGAGGCGGAGGTGCTGGCGCGCATCGGCTCGGGCAGCGCGCGCTTTTTCTGCCAGACCTGGGGTTACAAGTTCGAGGACTACGACGACCATGCCGTCTGGTGTGACGGTGGCACCTGGTTCTACGCGTACCGGGACGGCGTGCGCGGCGTCACGGAGACCTCGCAGCTCACGGCCGGCGAGGCACTGGCGCGGATGCGGGACTGGGTCAAGCAGGAGAACGATCTCCCGGCAGACGTTGCCCGCCGCATGCGGGAAGCGCTCAAGCCCGTGCGCTGACAGTCGCCCGCGACGCACCGCCCGTGACGCACCGCCCGCCGCGTGCGCCCCGCTGGCTCGCCTGGTGGCGGCGCCGCAGCCCAGGCTGCCGGCAGCGGAGGGGCGAGCCTGGC
>VGRA01000874.1 GCA_016875515.1 Deltaproteobacteria bacterium
CAGATATGCCGCCAGCTCCCCGGGGCCGGTCTCGTCCTGGCCCTCCAGCCACGCGTCCAGGTCCGCGGCCACCTCCGCGCCGGTGTGGTACCGCTTCTCGCGGTCCTTCTGCAGGCACTTGCGGATGATGCGGGTCAGCTCCAAGGGGAAGTCACGCCGGAGCTTCTTCGGGTCCTCCGGCTCCTCCGAGCGGATGGCCACGATCACCCCCTCCGCGGTGGCGCGCTGGAAGGGGCTCTTTCCGGTGGTCACCTCGTACAGCAGCGTCCCGAGCGCAAAGAGGTCCGCCCGGTGGTCCAGCTTCTCCCCCGTCGTCTGCTCGGGTGCGAGGTAGAGGAACTTGCCCTTGATGATGCCGGGCTTGGTCTTGTCCATCTCCTCGGACGCCTTGGCGATGCCGAAGTCCACGAGCTTCACGTCGCCGTCGTAGCTGAGCATCACGTTCTGAGGGCTGACGTCCCGGTGGATGAGCCCAATCCGCTTGCCCGCGCGCGCATGGCCCCGCGGCCAGCAGATGTCGTGCGCGTAGCCCAGCCCCCCGGCCACCCGCGCCACGACCCACGCGGCCAGCGCGTACGGGGTCTGATGCTTCTTCTTCAGCTCCTCCTGCGCGACGCGCCGGAGATCCAGCCCGTCCACGAACTCCATCACGATGTAGATGTTGTCCGCGGTGTTGCCCAGGTCCCGCACCGCCACGATGTTGGGGTGATGGAGCGTGGAGGCGATCCGCGCCTCGTCCAGGAACATGGAGGAGAACTCGTTCTCCGCGGCCAGGTAAGGGAGGATCCGCTTGACGCAGACGGACTCGCCGTCCCGGGTGTCCTGCGCCAGGTACAGCTCCGCCATGCCCCCCACCGCGATGCGCCTGTGGAGGAGGTAGTTGCCCAGCGGAATGGGCTGCGATGGACCCGGAGGGGGAATGCTCAGTCTCCCGTGTAGGTGTAGAACCCGCGCCCGGCCTTCTTCCCCAACCTGCCCGCCCGCACCATCTGCTTCAGCAACTGGGGTGGCCGGAAGGCCGGGTTGCCGAATTCCCGGTGCAGATGCTCCGCAATCGCGAGCCGGACGTCCAGCCCCACGAGGTCCGTCAGCTTGAGCGGCCCCATGGGGTGGCCGTATCCCAGCTCCATGGCCCGGTCGATGTCCGCGGGGCTGGCTACCCCCTCCTCCACCATCCGGATGGCCTCCATCCCCAGGGCAATTCCGAGCCGGCTGGAGGCGAACCCAGGGCTGTCTCGCACCTCCACCAGCTCCTTGCCCAGCCGGCGGCCGAACGCCCGAACGGCCGCGAGCGTCTCCTCGTCCGTCTGGTAGGCCCGGACCACCTCCAGCAGCTTCATGAGGTGCACCGGGTTGAAGAAGTGCAGCCCCACCACCCGGCCGGGCCGGCTGGCGGAGGAGGCAATCTCCGTCAGCGACAGGCTGCTCGTGTTGGAGGCGAGCACCGCCCCGGGCCGCACCAGGCCCGACAGCTCGCGGAAGATGCGCTGCTTGAGCGCCAGGTCCTCCGGGACCGCCTCGATCACCAGGTCGCACCCGGCCAGCGACTCCAGCCCCGCTGCGGCCCGCACCCGCCC
>VGRA01000875.1 GCA_016875515.1 Deltaproteobacteria bacterium
TCGGACGACGCGGCGCTCGCCCGCGTGCATGGCCAGGTCAAGGAGCTGTGCCGCGGCTTCCCGCTGTATGCCTCGCGCCTGAAGGGTTGAAGCCCCAGCCCCGTCCTCCCCGGAGTCCCGCATCGTGCGCTGCCCCTTCTGTCACCAAGCCGAGAACAAGGTCGTCGACTCCCGCGAGGCGCTGGAGGGCGCGGTCATTCGCCGCCGCCGCGAGTGCGACGGCTGCCAGCGGCGCTTCACCACCTACGAGCGGGTGGAGGAACTCATGCCGCAGGTAGTGAAGAAGGACGGGCGCCGGGAGGCGTTTGACCGGGAGAAGCTGCTGTCCGGGCTCAAGAAGGCCTGCGAGAAGCGCCCCGTCTCCAGCGAGCAACTGCAGGCGGTGGTGGACGACATCGAGCGCAACCTGCAGGGGGAGGGGGAGCGGGAGATCACCTCGCGCGAGCTGGGCGAGGAGGTGATGAAGCGGCTGCAGTCGTTGGACGAAGTGGCCTACGTCCGCTTCGCCTCCGTGTACCGGAGCTTCCGGGACATTGCCGAGTTCATGAGCGAGCTGAAGGACCTGCTGGACGAGCAGGCCACGGCCGCCCGCGGCCCCGCCCGGAGGACGCGCGGGTGAGCGACGCGGGCTTCATGGCGCTCGCGCTGGAGCAGGCGCGCCGGGGCGAGGGACACACCCACCCCAACCCCGCGGTGGGTGCCGTGGTCGTGAAGGGCGGCCGCGTGGTGGGCCGCGGCTTCCACGAGAAGGCCGGTGGACCGCACGCCGAGGTGGTGGCGCTGCGCGAGGCGGGCCGCCGTGCGAAGGGGGCCACGCTGTACTCCTCCCTGGAGCCCTGCAACCACCACGGGCGGACGCCCCCGTGCGCGGACGCGGTGCTGGCGGCGGGCATCCGGCGGGTGGTGGTGGCCTCGTTCGATCCCAACCCGCTCGTCTCCGGCAAGGGGCTGCGGCGGCTGCGCCGGGCCGGCGTGGAGGTGGTGACGCGGGTGCTGCAGGCCGAAGCAGACGCCCTCAACGGCCCCTTCTTCAAGTTCATGCGGACGGGGCTGCCCTGGGTGACGCTCAAGGCGGCCGTGACCGCGGACGGCAAGCTGGCCACCGCCAACGGGGACTCCAAGTGGGTGACCGGGGAGCCGGCCCGCCTGGCCGTGCACCGGCTGCGCAGCCGGGTGGACGCGGTGCTGGTGGGGGCGGGCACGGTGGAGGCGGACGATCCGCAGCTGACCGCGCGCATCCCCGGCGGGCGCAACCCGCTGCGGGTGGTGCTGGACTCCTCGCTCCGGCTGTCGCCCGCGCGCCGCGTCTTCGCCCCGGAGGCCCTCACGGTGGTTGCCACCGCGGCGAAGGAGGGCAGCGTCCGGGCCCGGCGGCTGCACGCCGTGGGGGTGGACACCTGGCACCTGCCCGCGGGGGAGGGCGGGGTGGCGCTCGAGCCGCTGCTGCGCAAGCTGGCCGCGGCGGGGCAGCTGCACCTGTTGGTGGAGGGCGGGGCGGAGGTCTACACCTCGTTCCTACGTGCCGGGCTGGTGGACGAGGTGCAGCTGTACGTGGCACCGCGGCTGCTGGGCGCCC
>VGRA01000876.1 GCA_016875515.1 Deltaproteobacteria bacterium
CGGAGGGGGCGGCGCCGGGCTCGTCACCCGCCTGTTCCGCAGGCGGCGGGGCGGCCGGGCGGGGGGGCGGCGGAAGGGCTGCCACCCGCTGGGCCTCCGGCTCGTTCCCGGCCTTGTGAAAGAGGGCCACCGCGCGGTCGTACTGGAGCAGGGCCTCCGCCAGCGGCGCCGCCCGGGCCCAGTCCCCCAGCTTCTCGAACGCCTGCAGCGCCCGGTCCTTGCGGTCCGCTGCCAGCCACGCCTCGGCGGAACCGGCCAGGTCCCCGGTCAGCTCCAGCCAGCGGGCGAACTCGTCGTGCTTGGCGGCAGCCTCCGCCTTCGCCAGTTCCTCGCGCCCCATGGCAGCGGCCTGCTCGTCCAGCTTGAGCCGCTGCAGGAAGCGGTAGGCCTTGGCGCGGGGCAAGGGCTCCAGCACCGCCAACACCTGCTCCGCGGGCGCCCCGCCCTGGCAGAGCAACTGCGCCGCCCCCAGCCGGTCCCCGCGCTCCACCAGCTTCTCCACCTCCAAGGCCCGGAGCCGCTCCACGTTGGCCGCGTCCTTCGCCTTCTCGAAGGCCCGGCGCGCCTGGGTCAGCTTGCCCGCGCGCTCCCAGGCAAGCCCCGCCTGGTCGTGCTGCTTGGCGCGCTCGTACAGCCGCGCCACCCCCTCGAAGTCGGACGCCGCCACGAGGTGCTCCATGAGCAGCCCCCAGCCCTGCGCCTGCTCGAGCACCGGGCGGAACTCCTCCGCGGGCAGCTCCGCCATCAGCTTGCGGGCGGCGGCCTCCTCGCCCCCGAGCACGAAGGCGCGCAGCGCGGCCTTCTTGTCGTTGCTCACGAGGTACAGCCGCCCCGCTTCCAGGTAGCCCTTGTGCTTCTCGTGGATCTTCGCGGCGTCCCGGGTGCGGCCGGACTCCTCCACGCGCCGGGCGTGGTACTGCCAGCCCTCCATGGGCTCCGGCTTGGGGCGCGGGACCCGCCGGTCTTCGCCGCGGCCAGGGCGCGCTTCACGTCCCTCCCGTCCGTCGCGTACCTCGCGTACCTCGCGTCCCGGACGGCCGCCCCGCGCCTCGCGGGGCTCGCGCTCGCTTCGCTCGGGCCGTGGTGCCTCGGCGGGCTCGTCTGCCGGCACGGGCCGTCCGGAGGCCTCGAAGGCCTGCGCCGCGCGCTCCGCCTCTCCGGCCGCGCGCCACACCCGGCCCACCGCCACCATCATGTCTGCCCAGGGGTCTCCCGCAGGTGCTGCAGGTGCTGCTGGTGCTGCAGGTGCCGCCTCGGTCGGCACCGCCGCCTGCTCGCCGCCCTCGGTGGATGCCGGCTCGGACGCGGGGGCCTCGGCAGACTCGGGGGCCGCCTCGGCCGGCGCCCCCTCCGCCGCGGAGGAGCGCCCCTGCCGCTGCACGCGCAGCACCGTGGTCAGCAGGCGGCCGCGCGCATTGAGCCCCAGCCCCTGCAGCGACGTGAGGTGGAGCGGGCGGAGCGCCCGGGCAATGGCGTCCAAGGAGCCCACCTGCGCCGGGAGCTCCTTCTTCGTCAGCGCCTTCTCCAGCGCGCTCACCTCGGACAGCACGCGGTACTCGGCCCCGCCGCGGTC
>VGRA01000877.1 GCA_016875515.1 Deltaproteobacteria bacterium
AGACGAAATGGCGGAGCTGGCGTCCTCTTGCACCGGGCCGGGTGCCCCGGCGGGCCCCGCGCTCGCGCGCTGCACCTGCCTCGAGGCGCTCTCCGGCAACACCACCCAGTGCGGGTACGTCACCCCCAACGTGAAGTCCTTCTGCGAGAACCCCACCCGCGTCTCCATCACCATCGGGTTCGAGGACGGCCGCATCGGCCGGAGGGTGAAGTGATGCGCCGCCATGCTGCACTGCTGCTCGCCTTCGCGGCCTGCACCTGGGGCCGTCCCGTCTCCCTGCCCGGCGAGGTGGGCAGCCTCACGGTGGAGCTGCGCGGCGTCTATGCGGCCGGCACGAAGACGCCCCACCGCGTGGTGACGCCCTGCGCCCAGGCCCACGGCGGCCAGGCGCTGGTGCCCGCCGCCCTGAGCGGCACGCCCGGGTGCCCCTTCCTCATCCCGCGCGGCGAGGTGGACGTGGAGGTTGCCGTGCGCGCGCTGGGGCGCACCGGCGAGCCGCTGGAGCAGTTCTCCGCCCCCATCGCCTTCCGCACGGTGCCGGGAGACCTCGCCGCCGACTACAGCTCCCGCTGGGCGCAGATGACCAACGGCGAGCTGGTCACCACCCTCAAGCTGAAGCACCTGTACGGCGAGATGCGGGTGTGGGCCGAGGACGCCCCCCCGCAGCTGCTGTACGTGGACGGCGGGCTGCTCCAGGAGGGGCTGCCCGAGGAGCCCGGCGCGCGGAGCTACGCCACCGGCGCCTCCCAGGCGGTCTTCTTCGAGGAGCCCACGCTCGCGAAGATCCAGCTGCCGGACGGCTACGACAACCGCACCTCTCCGTTCGTGGGGCAGTTCATGACCCTGGGCCGGCGCCCGGAGTCTGGCAGCGTCCAGCTGCAGTCCTGCGGGGACGTGGGGCCGGACGGGCAGGCCCAGGCCACGGACGGGCAGCCCGTCACGCTCGTGGTCACCGGCATGGACCCCGGCGGCTTCTTCCTCACGGACGTCACCGCCTGCCGGGTGAAGGAGGACGTTTCCCGCGACTCGCAGGTGCGCGTGCCCGAGCCGGACGGCTACCTGCCGGGCACCTTCGGCTCGCTGTACGTCTACAACTACAGCTACCCGGACGGGCTGTACCAGGGAGACCTGCTGTGGGCCGTGTCCGGGGCGGTGCAGGAGTTCACCGGCACCACCCAGCTCGTCTTCCCCGCGTGGAGCATCCGCGAGCGCGTGCACGAGCTTCCGGTGGCCGAGTGGAAGAAGAACCTGGACCTGGTCCCCGTCCGGGACATCACCCACCGCACCTGCGGCATTGACGACAAGCTGGAGCCCTACATCACCGATACGTTGTGCGGCCAGAACCAGCGCAACCTCAAGCTGGAGAGCCTCGAGTCCTCGCTCGTGCGCCTGCGCGACGTGCGCTTCCCGCAGGTGTTCACCACCTGTGACCGGGACGGCAACGCCGAGGTGCCCTTCTTCTGCCAGACCAAGGTGGGCAGCACCTGGGCGTGGGGAGACTGCGACACCGAGTCCGACGCCCCCGCCCCGGACGCCGAGGAACTGCAGTGCAACATCGACTGCGTCACCG
>VGRA01000878.1 GCA_016875515.1 Deltaproteobacteria bacterium
ACGCCTGTACCGTCTTCATTGTCCGTTCCCCCCGCGCCCCGTCAGGGCGCCTCGCACAGCGAGTTCACCGCGCACCGGGCGAGGACGCAGTCGCCCCCCGCGCACTCATCCGGCCCGAAGCAGGCCGTCCCTTCCGCCTTCTTCTGCTGGCAGGTGCGCGCCCCTAACAGGTCACACCACCCTTCCACGCAGTCACCGAGGAGGTTGAAGCTCGCGTCCGCGCAGGGCTGTCCCAGCGCGAGCGCCGCGCCGGCGGGCGTTCGGCAGGTGCCGCTGGCCGTGTCGCAGTCCACCCCGGTGGCGCACAGCTGCAGCGGGGAGACGCCGCACGCCTCCCCCTCGGCGCTCACCGCCCGGCAAGTGCCCTCCCCGGTGCTGCTCGCGAGGGCACAGCCCTGCACGCCCGGCCGCTCGTAGCAGCAGAAGGCCTCCCTCGGGTCGCACGTTCCGTAGAAGCTCCCGCCGATGCCGTCGTTGAGCGAGCGGCAGGGCGTGCCGTCCACCGCGGTCCGGAGGAACATGGCCCGCTGCTCCTGGCCGCCGGCAGGCGAGTTGAAGCCGAAGCACCGCCCGTCGAAGAGGGCGTCCCGCACCGGGGCGCCGCAGGCCGCGCGGTCCAACGTGGCCAGGCAGGCCGCCGCGGCGGCCCCGTCGAACGTCACCGCGCCAGCGTCAACCGCCTGCAGCCACAGCCCCAGCGGGATGATGGCCAGCGCCTCCTCCAGCAGCGGCCCACAGGCCGCCTCGTCCGCGGGAGGGAAGCGCGTGGCCAGGGCGGCGAGGCGAACGTTGGACTGGTAGTTGGCGAAGTACCTCTGCCGGGAGGCCGCGTCGCAGCACCGGAACAGCGCCCCGCAGCTCGAGCGCGCCACCTGCTGCACCAACCCAGCCGCCGCCACCACCGGGGGGCCCGCGTCCACCGCCTCCCCCGCGTCCGCCCCGTCACCCGGCCCGGCATCCGCCGGCAGGGCCGCCGCAGGCGCCCCCGCGCAGCCAGCCATCCACAGCGACCACAGACCCACGACAGCCACCCTCGACAGACCGGACATGGAGCCCTCCATAAATCAACCAAGCGGTAGATATACTGACCAAGCCGTGGCGTGCAAACAAATGACTAAAAGAATAGAAACCCGGACATGACACCAACGAAATCAACCCATCGGTCAACGACGTCCGTGTCCGGCCGGCGCGCGGGGCGGCCCAGCCAGCCCGTCCCGAGGGAGCTGCTCGTGCTGTCGGCGCGGCGGGTGTTCGCCCACGCCGGGTACGCCGGGGCGAGCCTCTCGGACATGGCGCAGCAGGCGGGCATCACCAAGGCCACGCTGCTGCACCACTTCAGGGACAAGGAGGGGCTCTACCGGGAAGTGCTCATGGACGTGCTGGGCCGTCTCGGGAGCATGATCATCTCTGGCTGGACCGGCCCCGGTGACTTCCTCACCCGCTTTGACGCGGTGGGCGTGGGCGTCACCCGCTTCCTCGGCGCCAACCCCGGCGCGGCCCGGCTGCTCGTGGAAGAGCTGGTGCGCAGCGAGGGCGGGCGGCTCGGCCCCGCGCGGGAGCTGGTGGAG
>VGRA01000879.1 GCA_016875515.1 Deltaproteobacteria bacterium
TGGATCCGCGCGCAGCGCCTCCGCGGCCACCCTGGCCGGACCGCCCCGGCCTGCCGCCTCCGCCGCGGCGTGGACCGCCCGTCCCTGCCCCGTGTCTTGACCGTCCCATGTGCGGGGAGGCCTCCTAGCCGAACCGGGGCAGAAATGCCCGCCCGGGACGGGGTGTTGCGCCGTGGCGGCCGGGAAGCCTTTTCCACTGGCAGCGCCCCGCCCCTTCGTGCTTTTCCCCCGCCCCATGATTGAGCCCATCCTGCGGATGTTGATTGGCACCAAGAACGAGCGCGAGCTCCGGAAGGTGCAGCCCGTGGTGGCGCGCGTCAACGCGCTCGAGCAGTCGGTGCTCGGCCTGCGCGACGAGGATTTTCCGCGGAAGACCGCAGAGTTGAAGGCGCAGGTGGCCGCCGGCCGCTCGCTGGACGACGTGCTGCCCGAGGCCTTCGCCCTCACCCGCGAGGCGGCCAAGCGCGTCATCGGCCAGCGCCACTACGACGTTCAGATGATTGGCGGCTACTTCCTGCACCAGGGCTGCATCGCGGAGATGCGCACGGGCGAGGGCAAGACGCTCACCGCCACGCTGCCTGCGTACCTCAACGCCCTGTCCGGCCGCGGCGTCCACGTCGTCACGGTGAACGACTACCTCGCCCGCCGCGACTCGGAGTGGATGGGCCGGGTGCACCGCTTCCTCGGTCTGACGGTGGGCTGCATCCTCAACGGGCTGACGGACGCGCAGCGGCAGGAGTCCTACCGCTGTGACGTGACGTACGGCCAGAACAACGAGTTCGGGTTCGACTACCTCCGGGACAACATGAAGTTCCGGCTGCAGGACTACGTCCAGCGCGAGCTGAACTTCGCCATCGTGGACGAGGTGGACTCCATCCTCGTCGACGAGGCGCGCACCCCGCTCATCATCTCCGGCCCCACGGACATCACCACGGACGCCTACGTGCGCGTGGACCGCGCCGTGCCGGGCCTGGTGCCGGACCAGGACTACACGTTGGACGAGAAGGGGCGCTCGGTGGCGCTCACCGACGCCGGCATCGAGAAGCTGCAGAAGCGCCTGGGCGTAGACAACCTCTACTCCCCGGAGCAGGTGGAGAACCTGCACCACGTGGAGCAGGCGCTGCGGGCCCACACCCTGTACAAGCGGGACCGCGACTACGTCGTGCAGGGGGGCGAGGTGGTCATCGTGGACGAGTTCACCGGGCGCCTGATGCCCGGGCGCCGCTGGTCCGACGGCCTGCACCAGGCCATCGAGGCGAAGGAGGGCGTGAAGATAGAGAACGAGAACCAGACGCTCGCCACCATCTCGTTCCAGAACTACTTCCGCATGTACACGAAGCTGTCCGGCATGACCGGCACGGCGGACACGGAGGCGGAGGAGTTCAGCAAGATCTACAACCTGGAGGTCCGCGTCATCCCCACCAACCGGCCCATGGTCCGCAAGGACATGGACGACGTGGTGTACCGCATCGAGCGCGAGAAGTTTGACGCGGTGGCGAAGGAGATTGAAGACCTCCACAAGCGCGGGCAGCCGGTGCTGGTGGGAACGGTCTCCATTGCCAAG
>VGRA01000880.1 GCA_016875515.1 Deltaproteobacteria bacterium
CCCATCAAAAGCCATGCTCCTCCCAGACGCCCCCCTCGACACGCTCGTCACCCCCACCCCGCGCAGCCCGGGGCTGTACGACTGGGAGGTGGTGGACGGGTGGCAGCAGGGGCGCGGCGCCTTCGGCGGGCTGGTGGTGGGGGCGCTGTTGCGCGCGCTGGAGGGCGCGGCGGGGAGCCCGGAGCGGCCCCTGCGGTCGTTGTCGGTAGAACTGTGCGGCCCCGCGCTGCCGGGCCCGTCCGAACTGCGCGTGGAGGTGCTGCGCGCGGGCACGGGGGTGACGACGGCGGCGTGCCGGTTGGTGCAGGGTGGCGAGGTGCAGGCCCACGCGGTGGGCGCCTTCGGCAAGGCCCGCCCCCACCTGGCGGATGGCCGCTGGCACACCCCGCCCCAGATGGGCGTTTGGCGCGCGCTTCCGCCCTTACCGGTGGAGCCCCCGCTGGGCCCCGTCTTCGCCCGCTGGTTCGACTTCCGGACGGACGGCCCGCTGCCGCTGTCCGGGGAGGCCGTCCCGCAGACGCACGGGTGGATATTTCCGAAGACGCCGGGCCCCACACGGGACGCGGCGCTGGTGGCCGCCTGCGCGGACGCCTGGTGGCCAGCGTTGTACGTCGTTGCAGAGGGCATCCGCCCCATGGCCACGCTGGCCTACACGCTGCAGCCGGTGGACAGCCCGGCCGGGCTCCCGGAGGACGCCCCCTTCTTCTTCCGCAGCCGGGCGGAGTTGCTCCACCAAGGGTACATGGTGGAGTTCCGGGAATTGTGGGGCGTGGACGGGCGGCTGCTCGCGCTCAACCAGCAGAGCATTGCGCTCCTGAAGTAGCGGCAAAGCTTCCCGTGCGGCGCCCGGCCGTCCTGCAGCGGACGCCATAACCCCCTGCCCTCCTGGCAGGGAGGCGGGCCCGGTCCATGCAGGGTCGCCTCCTCCGCCATGGGCATGCTGGCGAGGGTGGGGAGCCCGGTGCTGCGCTTCTGCGGCAACGTGGGCGGGGTCGGGGCTGCTCGGGGAAACGCTCAAGTGGGCGGTGCGCCCGCCGTGGGAGGGGCGGGAGATGCTGCGGCTGGGGGTGCAGTCCGTGCCCGTGGTGCTCGTCACGGCCGCCTTCACCGGCGCGGTGATGACGCTGCAGACGTACCAGGGGTTCCAGCGCTTCGGCGCCACGTCGTTCGCGGGGACCTTGGTGGCCCTGTCCGTCATGCGGGAACTGGCCTCGGTGCTGGCGGCGCTCATGGTGACCGGCCGGTCCGGCAGCGCCATTGCCGCGGAGATTGGCACCATGCAGGTGACGGAGCAGGGGGAGGCGCTGGAGGCCATGGCCACCGAGCCCGTGCAGTACCTGTTCGTCCCGCGCGCGCTGGCGGGGGTCACCATGATGCCGCTGCTGGTGCTGGTGGCGGGCGCGCTCGCCATCCTCGGCGGGCGGGTGGTGGCGGTGAACCTGCTGGGGGCCAACCCGGACGACTATGACCAGAGCACCCGGCGCGCGCTGGAGGTGAAGGATCTCACCTCCGGCCTCATCAAGGCGGCGGTCTTCGGCTTCCTCTTCACCCGGGTGGCCTG
>VGRA01000881.1 GCA_016875515.1 Deltaproteobacteria bacterium
CGGTCCACGCCTGGGGTTGGCTGCTGGGGCCCGCCTCCACCTGCCACTGCAGCGCCCCCTGGCCGCCGGACACCTCGCCCAGCGCGGGGACGGCGCTCCCGGACAGCACTTCCCCGTTGTGGGGGGACTGGAGGTTCGCCGCCACCGGCGGCGTGGCCGGCAGCGCGGTGGCGAGATCCGCGCGGATGCGCCCGGCGCCGAAGACGTCGTCCATCCCCGGGGCGCCCAGGTCCAGGGCAGACTGCTTGATGGCCGCGCGCACCTGCCCCACGGACCAGGCCGGGTGCAGCTGGCGGAGCATGGCCGCCAGGGCCGCCACGTGCGGGGCCGCCATGGAGGTGCCCGGCAGCGCCATGTAACGCTCGCCCTGGGCCCCGAGCAGGAAGGGGGCGCTGAGCCACGGGCTGGAGGGCACGGTGGACAGGATGTCCCCGCCCAGCCCCAGGGTGTTGCCGCCCGGCGCCACCACGTCCAGCTTCACGCCGAAGTTGGAGAAGGAGGAGAGGGTGTCCTGCGCGGTGGTGGCGCCCACCGAGAGCGCGTTCTCCACGTTGGTGGGGTGGTACAGGTGGGTGAGCTGCGCCGAGTTGCCGGCGGCGGCCACCACCATCGCGCCGGAGGCGTGGAGCGCGTCCACCAGGGACTCGATGAGGGGGTTGCGCCCGGGGCCGCCCCAGCTGTTGTTCACCACGTCCGCGCCCTGCGTCAGCGCGTACAGCAGCGCCTGGGCCAGGTCCGCGGTGAAGCCGCCCCCGCCGTTGCCCAGCCCCTTGAGCGCCATGATGCGCGCCCCGTAGGCGAGCCCTGCCACGCCCGCGCCGTCATTGGTAACCGCCGCCACGATCCCGGCCACGTGGCTGCCGTGGCCGTTCTGGTCGTCCGGGAAGCCGTCGCCGTAAGCGAAGTCGTAGCCGTGCAGGTCATCCACGTAGCCGTTGCCGTCGTCGTCCGCGCCGTTGAGCGTCTCCGCGGCGTTGGCCCACAGCTGCGACGCGAGCTGAGGGTGCTGCGCGTCCACGCCGGTGTCCACCACGGCCACCACCTGGCCGGCGCCGTTGGCCGCGTTCCACGCTGCTGGCGCCCCGATGAGCGGCAGGTTCCACTGGTGGGGCAGGCCGTAGAGCGGATCATTGGGGACGAGGAAGGCCTCTGCGCGCTGGTTGGGCAGGGCGTAGAGCACCGCCGGGTCCAACGCGAGCACGCGCGCCGCGGCAGCCGCGTCCACCTGACGCGAGACGACGAAGCGGAAGACGTGGTCCAGGGCGGGCCAGGAGGAAGTGGCTTGCGCCCGGGCCGCGCGCGCCGGGAAGCGCAGTGCAAGGGCGTTCAACGTGGCGGCGCTGGCGGTGGCGCCCCTGAACAGGACCTCCACCCTCCGGAGCCCGAAGGCCGCCGCGCGGTCCCGCAGCGAGGCGGGCAGCAGCGAGAGGTCCTCCGTGCCCGGGTCCGCGGCTGCCCGGAGCCCCGGGACGGCCTGCGGCTTCAGCGCCACCAGCACCACGCCGCGCTCGTAGCCGGGGGCGTCCGCGTCCGACCGGGCGGAATCGATGCCGGGCAGCG
>VGRA01000882.1 GCA_016875515.1 Deltaproteobacteria bacterium
GGAGCTCCTGGGCAGCGCGTGGGCGCAGCTGTCCCTGCTCGCCGCGGGCGTGGCCTGGGGCCGCGCGCTGTGGGAGGGGCGGGGGGGCGTCCTCTCCAGCGCGGCGCTGGCCGCGGCGCTGGTGTTGGGGTTGCTCGCGACGTGGGGCGCGTCCTTGTGGGTGGACGTGGCGCTCGCGCACGCCACGGCGGAGCGCGGCCCCTTCTCGCTCGGATTGTGGCGGACGGCGCCCTTGGTGGGTGGACGCTGGGCCGCGGCGGCGGGTGTGGCGGTGATCCTCAACGTGGGGGGCGGGATGCTGGAATTCGGCCTCTCGCTCCCCCTGTCGCTTCTGTCCGGCGGGATGGAGCGCGGCATGTCCGGGCTGCTGCTCGGCCAGGTGGGCAGCGGGTTCGCGGCAGCGGTGGCCTGGTCGCTCTTGGACCACGCGCGCGCCCAGGCGCTGCTGGCGCTGCAGTTGGACATTCCTGCGCCCACCCGGTCCGCGTCGCCTCCGCCCGTGGCGTACGTGGTGCCGGTGGCGGAGGTCATCAAGGTGGCGGAGCGGGTCCCGCCGGTGGGGCCGGACGGGGAGGGCGGGGCGTGAAGGTGGGCGGGCTGCACCACCTGGCCCTGCTGGCGCGGGACGTGGCGCACGTGGCCGGCTTCTACCGAGACGTCCTCGGGCTGGAGGAGGCGCAGCGCCACCTGCACCCGGACGGGACGCTGCGCAGCATCTGGCTTCGCCTGGGGACGGGGCCCGCGTTCTTGACAGTGGAGCAGGCAGACGCGTCCGCTGCGCGCGCGGGCGAGATGGGCGCGGGCTTATTCCTGCTCGCGCTCTCCATCCCCGCCGCTGCGCGCGCGGAGGTGGTTGCGCGGCTGTGGGGCCACGGCGTCCAGGTGGAGAAGGAGAGCCGCTGGACCGTCTACTTCCGGGACGTGGAGGGCAACCGGGTGGCGGTCTCGCACCATCCGGAGGACACACCGGCCGATCCGGCCTGAATCAGGGGTGCTCGCCGCCCACGTGGAAGTCCACCGTCTCGCCCGGGGCAATGGTGAAGCGGCGCCGGTGCTCGGCCTTGCCCAGCGCAACGCGCAGTTCGTGTGCGCCCTGCAGCACCGGCACCTGGCCCCGGATGGGGGCAAAGCCCACCGGCGAGCCGTCAATCTGGACCGCGGCCCCCACGGGGGCGTCCACGGTGATGTGCGCGGTGCCCAGCGCCAGCCGGACGCGCGCGGTGCCGTATAAGGGGACGGTCAGGGTCCGCAGGGAGACAAGCGAGCGACCATCCGAGACCTTGAGGATGTGGCGCCCCGGGGTGCTCTGGCGCACCGCCTTGCCATGTCCGAGCAGTTCGTCGTCCAGGAAGATGTCCAGGGGAGGGGTCACCTGGATGTCCACGCTCGGGGGCTCGCGCGAGGCAGCGGCCGTCCCGCTGGTGGGGGCGACGAGCGGGGCCACCTCAAGCGCCTCGATGGCGTCCGTGGCCCCGGCATCCGCGGGCGAGGGCGAAGGCGGCGGCACGGAAGGCGCGGCGACCGCGGCGGGGGCGGGAGGCTCCTGTGGCGGGAC
>VGRA01000883.1 GCA_016875515.1 Deltaproteobacteria bacterium
CTGTCACCGGTGTCGTGCAGCGGCCCGGGCGGTGGCTTATCTTCGGCGTCCCCCGTGAGCCTCCCCCGCCTGCTGCTCGCCGCGTTCGACACGGTGCCCGGCCCCTCCGCGGGGGCGCGGCGGCTCGTGGCCTGGCTGCGGGCCGTGGAAGGGCAGTTCGACACGGTGGCGCTCACGGTGAAGGGTCCGGACCTGGGCCACGTGGACCGCGTCCACGGCGCGCGCATCCTTCGGGTGCCGGTGGGGGCCGGGGCTGCGTCCGCGCAATTCGAGGCCTTCGACCGGGCCGTCCGCCGGCAGGTGGCCAGCGACACCTACCACCTGGCCCACTTCCTGGACCCGGTCTCAGGCCGCGCCCTGTGCGACACCCGGCCCCAGCACGGCGCCGCGCTCGTGTATGAGCCCGCGGGCCTCCCGTCCCGGGATCTCCCCGCCACCTCCCCGGAATGGGCCGCGGACAGGCGCGGACGGCTCCGGCTGCGCCGCTGGGAGATCTCCTGCCTGGCGCAGGTGGACGCGGTGCTCGCCCCGACGCCCGCGCTGGCAAGCCACGCGCTGGGCCTCGGCGTCTCCGCGGGGCGCGTCCACCTCCTTCCAGAGCCGGTCGCCGTGGGCGGAGAGCGCCCCGCGACGGACTCCGCGCTGCTGCGCGTCCTCTTCACCGGGACGGCGCTGCACCACGACGGGTTCGACACGCTGCTGGAGGCGCTGGGCCGCCTACGCCAGCCGGGGAACGTCTCCCTCTGCGTGGTGGGGGCAGCGCCGCCTGCCGAGGCGGCCCTCCGGGAGGCTGCCGCGGCGCGCGGCCTGGCCGAGCGGATCACCTTCTCCGCCGCCTGGCCCGGGCCGCTCCCGGGGGCCCCGGACGTGGCGGTCTTCCCGCTCGCCCCCGTCGAGTACCACACGGGGCCGGGGCGGCTGCTCCCGGGCGTCGCGGAGGCGTTGGGGCAGGCGACCCCGGTTTTGGCGGCAGACCTGCCGCTGCTCCGCGGGCTGGTGCCGGACACCGCGGGGCTGTTCCACCGCCCGGGGGACGCACGGTCCCTGGCCGCGGTGCTGGCGCAGCTGGGGAAGGACGCCGCGCTCCGGATCCGCCTGGGCCAGGGGGCCCGGGAGGCGGCCCTGGCGCGGCATGCCCCCGCGCTCGCGGCGGAGCGGCTCGTCGCCTGCTACGCGCGACTGCTGGCGGGCGCCTGACGCCCCGGGGAGTCGGCCGAAAGGTTGCCTTTCACCGGGAGGGGCTCGTCGCTAGAGTAGACGCCCGCATTATGAAACGGCGCGTCCTCATCATCGAACACCGGTCGGAGTTTGCCCTCACCCTCGCCGCGGCCCTCAAGGACCTCGGGGTCCAGACGGCCGTGGCCGCCTCGGCCGCGGACGGGCTGCGGGACGTCGAGAAGCGCAAGCCGGACGCGGTCATCCTCCTCGCCGAGCTGGAGGACCGCTCCGGCTTCGTCGTCTGCGGCGAACTGAAGAAGGGCAAACACGGGCCGGCCGTCCCGGTGGTGCTGCTCTGCTCGGACGTGGGCGAGGAGCACGTCACGGCGCACCA
>VGRA01000884.1 GCA_016875515.1 Deltaproteobacteria bacterium
GAGCGGGCGGGCGGCGGGGCGCGCGGGAGAGGGCGAGCTGCGCGCGGACGCGGACAAGGGCGGGGGCGGCGGCGGGCAGAAGAACAACGACTCGAAGGACGGCGCGGGCGCGGCCCCGGCGGGCTTCCGCTTTAACCCCGCGCTGATGGCGCCGGTGCCGGTGGCCCAGAAGCGGGATCTCGCCGGGAGCGACCGTCTCCGACGGATTGCCAACGAGATTGCCCAGAAGATCGTGGAGCGGGTGCGGGTGGGGACCAACCGCGCCGGGGCGTCCGAGTTCCAGATTGATCTCCGCCAGGACGTGCTGTCCGGGCTGTCCATCAAGGTCTCCAGCCGCCACGGCCGGATCTCCATGGTGTTCGCCGGGCGGGACGGGGACACGCTCAAGCAGCTGGAGGCGCAGGCAGACGGGCTGAAGGAGGCGCTCTCGCAGCGCGGGCTGCAGCTGGAGCAGATGAAGTTCGAGAGGACGGCGTGACGTGAGGCGCCCCGGAGCCCCCATGCCGTCCCGGCCCCCCGAGCCCACCCGGCCGCAGCGCGCGTGGCGACGGTTCGTCTTCTCTGGCCTGCCCGCGGTCTCCCGCGCCGAGGCAGCGCTGGTGGAGCGGCTCGAGTGGCTGCTGCCCGCCTCGGTGAACACCGAGGCGTGGAGTGGCCGGCTGCAGGAGATCCTCGAGGCGGAGGTGACGCTGTCGCTCCACCACGTGCAGGCGGTGCAGGCGGCGGGGCTCCCGCGCCTGGTGTCCCGCCCCGCCTTCTTCGCGGCCCTCTCCCCCGCGCCCCACGCGGCGCGCGCGCTGCTGGAACTGGATCTGGGGCTGGCCCACGCCACGGTGGACGCCATGCTGGGCGGCGGCGGGGACGCGGTGCAGGCCCGGACGCTCACGGACATTGAGGAAGGGGTGCTGGGCTACCTCGTCCTGGAACTGCTCAAGACGCTCTCCGAGGGGATGGAGCCCTCCCTGCCGCGGATGCGGCTCGAGTCCATCCCGCGCACCCCCGAGGAGGCGGTGGAGGCGGTGGGGCTGGAGACGCACCTGCTCGCGGTGCAGTTCCGGGTGGGGCTGGGAGCGCAGGCCGGCCACGCGCGGGTGCTCATCCCGGCCAGCGTGCTGGGCGTGTCCCGGCCGCCGCGGCAGGACGCCGCGTGGCGGGCGCGGCGGCGCACCGAGTGGGAGCGGAACGCGGGGCGGCTGTCCAACGCGAGCGCGTGGCTGCGGGCCGAGGTGGGGTACGCGGAGATCGCCTCCTCGGACCTGGGGGCGCTGCAGGTGCGGGACGTGGTGCTGCTGGACCGCGTCACGGCGCGCCCCCACAAGGGGGAGACGGGCCCGGCGGTGCTGCGGCTGGGGCGCGGGCGGGTGGGGCGGATGGAGGCGGAGTTGCTTCTAGAGGATGGGCAGTACAAGGCGAAGATCACCGGCTTCTCGCTGGGCGAGGAGCCACCGCCGGGGACGGAGCCGGCGGGAGGCGGGGTGGACAGCCCCGGGGAGAGCACTTCCGTGGAGAAGACCGGCGAGGTGGACGGGGCAGACCTGATGTCAGACAT
>VGRA01000885.1 GCA_016875515.1 Deltaproteobacteria bacterium
GCTGGCCGGTGCGCTCGAGCGCCTGGGCGTGCAGCAGCCGGGCCCGGACGTGGCCGGGGTTGCGGGAGACGTGTGGGCCCAGGAGCGAGAGGGCCTGCCAGGCCTGGTCCCGCTGCAGCAGGTGGGCGGCCAGCGCGGCGGTGGCCCCGGGATGGTCCGGAGCGGCGGCCAGCGCGCGGTCCAGCAGGGCGCGGCGGGCGTTGAAGTCGTCCCGCTTCCGGTCCGCTGCAAGAAGCTGCAACGCCGCATCGTCCGGAGCGGCGTCTGCGGCCTTTTGAGCCAGGGCGGCGTCCTCGGGCGAGGCCTCGTCGAAGGCGCCGGACCCCGCCAGCACGGTGGCGAGGTCCCCCATCCACTGCGGGTCCTCAGGTGACGCGCGCTGCTGCGCCTGGAGCAGGGACGCGAGCGTGGGCAGCGCGGTGGCGCTTGTGGGACGTGCCCCCTTCTCATTGCGGACCGGGGGCAGCGGGGGCAGCCCGTCCGGGGCGACTTCCCGGGCCAGCGGCCCACCGCCGGCCACGCGCTCCTGCCGCAGCACGAAGCCGAGCGGCCCGCCCGCGTGGCAGACCTTCAGCAGCACGCGGTTGGTGCCCTTGCGCAGGCGCACGTTCACGCCGGACTGGTCCAGCGCCGCGGGGTGGTAGCGGTCCGCAGAGGAGACGCGCTCGCCGTTGACCCACAGCCGGTGCGCGCCGGAGGCCCCCAGCCAGAGCGCCACCTGCATGTCCCGCTCCGCCTCGAGAAAGGCGAGCGCGTAGGCCACCACGTCGTGGCGGGGGTGGACGGCTGCGCCCAGGTCCACGAAGCCGTCGGTGGGGTGGACCGGCAGGGCATGCCAGCGGAGTTCGCGGCCACCGGCGTTGTAGGTGGCGGCGAGGTCCAGGTGGGACTCGGGGCCGAAGTCGGTGTCGCAGCCGCCCTTGCCCTCGTTGTCGAACCCGCCGAGGACGCGGAAGTTGCCCAGGAAGGACAGGGGGGCGAGCGCCTCGCGGGCGCGCACGTTGCGGCCGCGCGCGCGCTCCACGTCTGCGAGCAGCAGGGCCGCCCAGGGGCGCAGGCGTGGGTGGGTGGACGTCTTGTCCAGAACGGCCTGGTAGGCCGCGGCCAGCAGGTGGAGGTCCGCCGCCTCGTCCCGCTCCGCGTGCACCCTCAAGAGAGGGGCGAGACCCCGGGGGGAGTACGCGAGCGCAAGGGCGGCGCGGGCGTTCTCCGCCACCCGCTCGACGGCGGGGTCTGCCGCCCCTGCCCCGGGGGGAGGAGGTACAACGGACAGTGGCCCGTCGGCCGCCGCCGCGGGCAGCGCGGCGGCGAGCACCAGGGCGAGGGCGGGCAGGCGACGCATGTATCGCCATTCAAGTACGCGGGCCGGGGGCATGGCGAGCCGGAACAGCGCGCCTGCCCGGCCCATTCCGTGCCCCGTCTCTCCGGGGGAGCGGGGAAGCAGCCAGCCCCGCCGTGCAGGGGGACCGCCGGGATGTACCTTGCCTGGGGATGACCGCGCCCGGGGCCCTTCCGCGCGCTACGCGTTCCACGCCCGGGCCAGCGTC
>VGRA01000886.1 GCA_016875515.1 Deltaproteobacteria bacterium
GACCGGGAGCCGTTCCACCAGCGTCTTGAGGATCTCGAAGGAGGACCCTCCCGGCCCGACGATCATACCGGCGCGGAGCTCCGTCACGGGGATCCCCGTGTCCCGGAGGACCTCGCCCACCTCGAGTCGGCTCTGCAGGTGGGGGCTCATGTGTCCGGCGGGGACCAGCCCGCCGAGGTAGACGATGCGCCGGACGCCCTTCTCCACGCAGCTGCGCGCGAAGTTGTCCGCGAGCAGGAGATCCGTATCGTGGAAGGTGCCCTGGAACAGGCGGGTGGAGGGCATCATGGAGTGGACGAGGTAGACGGCGGTGTCCGCTCCTTCGAGCACCTCCGCCGTGCTGCTCGCGGAGAACAGGTCTGCGCCCTTCCAGCGCGCGGAGGCCGGCAGCGTACGCGGGGGGCTGCGCGAGACGACCACCAGTTCCGCGTCACCGCCTGCGAGCGCAGTGATCACCTTCGCCCCGATGAACCCGCTCGCACCCGTGACGACCGTTCGCATCCCGGCACCCTACCGGATGGCGGGAGGGGCTGCCCGCCTGCCGCGGACCGCGGTCGTCCTAAACGTCCGTGGGGTAGCGCTGCGCGGACGGGGCAGCCCCACCGGCCTGGCGTGACGGTGGGAGAGGGGCTGGCGCGGGTGGAAGACCGGCGGGACGGTTAACGGTTCCGGCGGCGGTAGGCCCACGCAGCCGCTGCCACGAGCAGCGGGGCGCCGGGCAAGCTGGCGCATCCCGTTTTGCCGGGCCGCGTGTCGTCGCCTTCATCCATGCCCGCGTCTGCGGCGCCGGTGGAGGGTGCACCCGCGTCCGGAGTTCCTGCGTCGGGCTGCGCGGGAACTGCCCGGCATCCGGCTGCCCGCTCGCCGCAGGTGAAGCCGGCGGTCACGGCCGTGCAGCCGGACCCGCAGCCGCCGCTGGCCACCGCGTTGCCGTCGTCACAGGCCTCGCCGGACGCGGGATCCGCCCAGCCATCCCCACATGCGGTGGTCATGCACGATTCGGGGGAATGCTCCCAGGGGACCTTGCCCGCGGCGCAGTGGCTCCGCTGGCAGACCTTGAAGGTGCCCTGGGGGCAGTCCGGGTCCACGCTCTCGCACCCGCAGTCACAGGTCCCGTCGCCGAAGAGCGCGGCGTCACACGTGGCGGCGAGTGCCGCCGGAGCGCAGAGGAGGACCAGGGCCAGAAGGGAGTGGGTGAAGCGCATGGCCCGGCACCCTGTACCGCGCACTCGCAGCAGGTCAACCCCGCTCAGCGCTTCAGGGCATTGGTGCAGCGCCCGGACCGGCAGCTCCCGCCGGGACATTCCGAGTCTGCGTAGCACGGCCCTCCGGCAGTGGTGCACTTGCCCGAGCGGCAACGTCCTCCCGCGCACTCCGAGTCCGAGTAGCACTGCCCTCCGGCAGTGGTGCACTTGCCCGAGCGGCACCTCCCCCCGGCGCACTCCGAGTCCGAGTAGCACTGCCCGCCCGCGCTGGTGCACCTGCCCGAGCGACAGCGGCCGCCCCCGCACTCGGAGTCCGCGTAGCACTGGCCCCCCGCGGTGGTG
>VGRA01000887.1 GCA_016875515.1 Deltaproteobacteria bacterium
GACAGCTACGACTGGCAGCTCACGGTGACGGACGCCAACGGCAACTGGTCCCGCACCGTCACCACCTTCTCCCTGCAGTAACGCGCGCCATGGCCCTGCCCTCCATGACCGACGAGCAGGTGCGCACCTGGACGCGCGCCCAGAAGGACCGCTGGTGGCTGGACAACGTCTACAAGGGTGACTCGCCGCAGCTCACCCTGCGCTCCGCCGCCACCGGCTTCTTCCTGGGCGGCATCCTCAGCGCCACCAACCTCTACGTCGGGGCCAAGACGGGCTGGACGCTGGGCGTGGGGCTGACCTCCGTCATCCTCGCGTTCGCCATGTTCCGGCTGCTGTCCAACCTGGGCGCAAAGGACATGACGCTGCTGGAGAACAACGCCATGCAGTCCGTCGCCACGGCGGCCGGCTACATGACCGGCCCGCTCGTGTCCGGCATGGCGGCGTTCATGTGGATAGAGAACCGGCCTCTCCCCTGGTGGCAGATCCTCGGCTTCAACGTGGTGCTGTCCGTGCTGGGCGTGCTGGTGGCCTTCCCCATGAAGCGCCGCTTCATCAACGACGAGCAGCAGCCCTTCCCCGAGGGGCGCGCCGCCGGCGTGGTGCTGGACACGCTCTACAGCTCGGACCCGTCCGTGGGCATGTTCAAGGCCCGCGCCCTGGCGTGGGCGGCGGGCGCGGCCGGCCTGCACAAGCTGCTGTCCAGCGAGAACACCATGACGTGGCTGCAGCAGAAGGTGCTGCGGCTGAAGACGGCGTTCCACCTGCCCGAGGACCTCTCCACCCCCTACTACTGGATGGTGGAGAAGGGCTGGGTCCCCCTGCCGCGGCTGCCCGGCATCCCGGACGTCCGGCCGCTGGGGCTCTCCCCCATGGCGGACGTGGCCATGTTCGGCGCGGGCGGCCTGATGGGCGTGCGCACCGCGGTGGGCATGCTGGTGGGGATGTTCCTCAACTTCTTCATCCTCGTGCCGTGGATGGTGGTGCGCGGGGAAATTACGCCTTCCAAGGTGGTGAACGGCATCCCCGTCTTTAGCCGCACCCACGTGCTCAACACCTGGGCACTGTGGTGGGGCGTGGCCCTGATGGTGACCGCCTCCCTGGTCTCCCTCTTCAGCAAGCCGCAGGTGTTCACCGAGGCCTTCAAGGGGCTGCTGAAGAAGAAGGACGCCTCCGCGGAGGCCGAGCAGGACGTGCTCTCGCACATCGAGCTGCCGCTGTGGATCTCCTGGGCGCTCATCCCGGTGGTGGGGGCGCTGTCCGTCTGGATGGGGTGGCACTGGTTCGGCGTGGAGCCGCTCATGGGCGCCTCCGCGCTGGTGCTCATCCTGTTCCTGTCCCTGATTGCCGCCTCCTCCACGGCGCTCACCAGCATCACGCCGTCCGGCTCGCTCTCGAAAATCCCCCAGTTCCTCTACGGCGCGCTGCGCCCCGCGCACCCGGCCACCAACCTGATGACCGCCATCATGGCGGTGGAGGTCTCCTCCAACGCCTCCAACCTGCTCATGGACATCAAGCCCGGCTACATGCTGGGGGCCAAGCCGCGGCA
>VGRA01000888.1 GCA_016875515.1 Deltaproteobacteria bacterium
GCCACCGCGGCGGGCGGCGGCGGGGGAGGCACGGCGGCAGGCGGAGCCGACGCGGGCGGATCGAACGGCATGGGGCCGCCGTCGAACGGGTTGGAGGCAGCGGCGCCGGCGAGCGCCAGGTCGAAGTCGTCCGGGCTGGCCTCGGGGGAGGCAGTGGGCGATCCCAGGTCGAAGTCATCCGGGCTGGCCTCCGGCGGCGCCTCCACCGGGGCGGGCGGGCGCCCCGCGGGGGCCGTCATGGACGGGCTGACGATGACGGACGGCTCGGCGGCCACGGGCGGGGCCGGCGGCGCACCCGCGTTGCCGAGCGCCTTCAGCGACAGCGCCTCGATGCCGGAGTTACGCCGCATGCCCATGGGCGGCGGCGGCGCCTTCGGCTGGGGCATGGAGATGCCGCCCTCGTCGCCGCCGTCGTTGCGGATGAGGAAGGTCCACCCCAGGGCGAACACCATTAGCGCGAGCATCCCCAGCAGCCCCAGCTTCTGCACGTTGGCGAAGTGAGCCATGCCCTCCACGCGCACCATCACCGCCACCTCCCAGGGCGTGCCGGACACGTTCTGGCGGATCGCGGCCCACTGCGGCGCCTGCCCGCCCAGCCAGTCCCCGTGGGTCAGCAGGGGCAACCGGATGGGCCCGAGCGCCCCCTCCGCGCCGCGCTGGATGATGGCGCCGGTGCCGTCCGCGGGGACGGTGGCGAGCCACTCCACCAGCTTCGGCCCCTGCTCGCCGCCGCGCTGCACCGCCGCGTTGTCCCGGAGCAGCACCATCCCGTCGAACCCCTCCTCCTGCGCCAGCCGCCCCACGTCCGGCAGCTGCTCGGGGAGGCCCACGTACAGCCGCGTGCCGGGCTGTCCATTGAACGCAATGGCGCGCACCGTCCACTGGATCTCGAACGCGGTGAGCGTCCCCGCGCCTGTGCCGAGCGCCTCCAGCACGGAGAAGTCCACGCCCTCCTTCACCGGCGCGTCCGCCCCCTTCGCGGCGAACGTCCCGTCCGCGGACTTCCACGCAACCAGCAGCTCCCCGCGGCGGCCCTCCGGCGCCAGCGTCTGCGCCAGGCCGCGGGCCTTCTCGAAGCGGTCCGCGGCGGGGGGCGGGGGCGGCAGCAGCGCCGCGGCCGCCGGGTCCAGAGGGGGCGGCGGCGGAGGCAGCAGCTGGGCCGCCAGGTCCGGGCTGGCCGCGAGCGCCACCGCGTACTCCAGCAGTTCCACCCTGGAGGCCTCGATGCTGCGCGAGACCGCCGGGCCCACGTGGCGCAGCCGCTCCAGCGCCTGCTCCTCGGCGGCCGCGCCGGCGCTGCCGGACACGAGCCACACATGGACGCCCCACAGCCCCACGGCAACGACCGCGAACAGGACGAACTTGAGCCGATTCATGTGCCGGTGACCCCTGACCCCCGAAAACAGACTCGAGGTTATACACCGGCCTCACTCCCCGGTCCCGAAAGCCTCCGCCGGGGGCCCCTCCCCGGCTCCCGCATGCGCTCGAGTTCACGCTTGACCGCCCGCTCGAGCCGTTCCTTCAACAGGTCCACCGCGGTGTAGGC
>VGRA01000889.1 GCA_016875515.1 Deltaproteobacteria bacterium
CCGTCCGCACCGCCGCCGCCCGCAGCTCCTGTCCCTGTGCCTCCCCCGGGCGCAGCTGCAGCCGCAGCGCCGCGCCGTACACGGCCACGGAGAGCTGCGCCGCGAGCCCCGCTGCCACCAGCAGCCCCAGCGCGGCCGCCGTGGGCCAGGGGACGCCCGTCTCCCACAGCGACCAACCGGACAGCGGCAGCCCCGGCAGCAGCACCGCCAGCCAGAGCCAGCGCCGCAGCCGCAAGGAGGTGCGGAGCAGCCGCGCGAAGGCGGCGGGCGCGTGCACCTGCTGCCCCCCCCGGGCGAACATGGCGTTGCCCAGCCCCGCGTCGCACAGGATGCCGAGCGTGCCCTGCAGCGCCACCGCCACGGTGTAGACCGCGAACTCGTTCGGTGGGAGCGTCCGAACCAGCGCGATGCCGGCGAGGACGTTCAGGGCCTGCGTCCCGGCCTGCAGCGCCACGGAGCTGCCCGCCGCGGCGGTCCACGCGCGGAGGGAGCCGGTCAGGCGGGCAGAGGGGAGGGACATCAGGTGTTCCTGGAGCTTTGGCGGAAGGACTGGAAGACGGTGCCCGGGCGGGCGCTCATGGGGCTGCGCTCGGCGGTGCGGCCCGCCGCGAGCGGGTGGCTGTCACACGCGCAGTTCGGAGAGGACATGGTGCTCCGGGGGATGCTGCCGGACGGCCCCGGGTTCTACGTGGACATCGGCGCCCACCACCCGGTGCATTACTCGAACACCTACCACTTCTATTGCCGCGGGTGGCGGGGGCTGAACGTGGACGCCGCGCCCGGCAGCATGGAGGCCTTCCGGCGCCTGCGCCCCCGGGACATCAACGTGGAGGCGGCCGTGGGGCCGCGGGAGGGCGAGGTGCTGGAGTTCCACCGCTTCGAGCAGGCAGCCCTCAACACCTTCGACCCGGGGCTTGCCCGGCAGGCCCTCGCGCGGGGGGCCCGGTCGCTCGGCACGGAGCGGCTGCAGGTGAGGTCCCTCAACGCGCTGCTGCAGGAGCACCTCCCGCCAGGGCAGCGCGTGGACTTCCTGACCGTGGACGTGGAGGGGCTGGACGCCGCGCTCCTCGCCAGCCTGGACCTGGGGCGCTTCCGTCCCGCGGTCCTGCTCTTCGAGTGGCATGGCCCGTTCGAGGAGGTGGCGCGGCAGTCCACCGTGCAGGCGCTCGGCGCCGCGGGCTATGTGCTCGTCGCGCGGGCCGGGCCGTCGGTCTTCATGGCGGACGCCTCCCGGTAGACGGCCTCCCACGCGTCCGCGACCCGCTCCCAGTCATACCGGGCGAGCGCCCGGGCGCGGTTGGAGGTCCCCATGGCCTCGGCGGTGGAGCCATCCCGCAGCAACTGCACGAGTGACCCGGCGAGCGCGTGGGGGTCCCCCGGCGGCACCCGCAGGCCGCCCTGTCCCTCCTCCACCAGGTACTGCACGCCCCCGGCGCGCGTGGCCACCACCGGGAGTCCCGAGGCCATCCCCTCCAGGGCGGCGAGCCCAAACGGCTCCCCCAGCGAGGGGACGCACAGCAGCCGGTGGGAGCGGAGCAGCGCGG
>VGRA01000890.1 GCA_016875515.1 Deltaproteobacteria bacterium
CCCGGACCACGACAAGCTGTTCGAGGTGGAGGTCCTGCTCGAGGACAGGGGCTGGGGGCGGGGGACGGGGCGTTCCAAGAAGGAGGCGGAGCAGGCTGCCGCCCGCGAGACGCTCCGGATGCTGGAGACCGCTTCGCCCGCTGTTGTAGCTCAGCGATTCTGACCGGGTAACAGCTCAGCGAAAATGTCCGCCCCCTCGGCAGAAAGAGGGGATGCGGATGAGCCTGGATGAAGCGCGTCGTTTGAGTGCCGCCGAGCGGGTGTTGGGCGGGGAATGGACGATGTGCACCGCGGCGGAGGCCGTGGGGTTGAGCCTGCGGCAGATGCGGCGGCTGGTGCGGAAGGTCGAGGCCGACGGGGCCGAGGGAGTGCTGCACGGCAACCGCGGGCGCGTGCCGGCCAACAAGCATTCGGAGGCGAAGCGCCGACGGGTGGTGGCGCTGGCCCGAGGCAAGTACACCGGCTTCAACGACGCGCACCTCGCCGAGAAGTTGCTGGAGGTGGAGGGACTCGAGGTTGGGCGCGCGACGTTGCAGCGATGGCTGCGACAGGCGGGCGTTGGGGCATCCCGGAAGCGCCGCGCACCGCGTCACCGGCAGCGTCGCGAGCGGATGCCGCAGGCAGGGATGATGCTGCTGTGGGACGGCAGCCGGCATGACTGGCTGGAAGGGCGTGGGCCCATGCTGTGCCTCGTGGGAGCCATTGACGACGCGACGGGCGAGCTGATGCCAGGAGCGTGCTTCGTCGATCAGGAATGCACTGCGGCGTACATGCACGTGCTGCGCGCGGTGCTGAAGCAGTACGGGGTGCCCTGGCGGTGTTACGGGGACAGGCACGTCATCTTCCGGCGTAGCGACGAGAGATGGACGCTGGAGGAGGAACTGAAGGGGCGGCAGGAACCGACGCAGCTGGGGCGCGTCCTCGAGGAGTTGGGCATCGAGCGGGTGGACGCACTCACGCCCCAGGCGAAGGGCCGAGTCGAGAGGCTGTGGGGAACGATGCAGGACAGGCTGACGTCAGAGCTTCGCCTGGCGAAGGCGCGGACGCTGCATGAGGCGAGCGCAGTCCTCGAGAAATACCTGCCGGCGCACAACCGCAAATTCCGGCTGGCTCCGAGGAACAGCACGCCCGCGTGGCGGCCGCTGCCCCAGGGCCTCGACATCGAGCGAATGGTGTCCTTCCGCTACGAAGCCATCGTCCTCAACGACAACACGGTGCGGCTGGAAGGACAGGTCATCGACATCCCGAAAGGGCCATCGGGGCGCAGCTATGCGAAGGCCAAAGTGGAACTGCGGCAACTGCTGGACGGCTCGTGGCGGGTGTACCACCGGGACGCCTGCATCGCGCAGACGCAGCCGACCAGCTTGAGAGATGTGCGGGCGAAGAAACGAAAGCGCAGGAGCGCCAGCAACGAGGCATTCCGCCGAGCGGTACTTGCCATGTCAGCTTGATGCCTGAACAAATGGCCCAGAGGGGCGGACATAGTCGCTGAGCAGTTAGGGGCGGACAGATTCGCTGAGCATCGACACCGGCTGGGG
>VGRA01000891.1 GCA_016875515.1 Deltaproteobacteria bacterium
CCCGGAGCTGCTCAAGGACGTCTTCTCCGTGGACCGCTTCGAGTCCGCCCCGCCGCTCGGCTACCGCGCGCTGTACCGCGTGGCCATGGCGTCCCTCTAGAATATGAACGGCAGGTCCAGCTGCACCCACCTGTAGCTCCGCTCGCGCAGCGGCGCGTCCAGCGGCCACGCCACGGTGAGGGCCGGGCGCAGGAAGTGGCCGCCCACCGGGACGTGGAAGCGCGCGCCCCCCGCGAGCGAGGAGATGTCCCGGATCTCCGGGGACGAGGCGATGAGCCGGGTCGTCCCCAGGTAGCGCTGCAGCCGCAGTTCCGCGCCGAGCGAGAGCCAGGGGGCGAGGAACTCCGGCAGGCATTGCTGGGGTGGATGGACGAGTACAACCGCTCGTGGCTCATCGAGCGGCACGGCTACCTGACGCCGGAACAGGCACGGCGTCGACACGAGGTGCCCTTGCTGGCAGCCTGAATACAGTCAACCTGGTGTCTCAAAAACTGCGGGCGCTACAGTTGTCCAATCCTGCGCGCGCCGGGACGCCTGCCCGGATGGCGCGCGCGGCTGTTCCAGCGGGCGAGGGGCCACCGCCCATGCCCAGCGGCAGCGCCAGCGTGAAGGCCCCCGCCACCCGGACGAACGCGCCTACGGGCTTCACCGCGGTGGCACCCAGCACCGGGTTGCCCACCGCCCACGCGGTGGGCTGTCCGGGGACCTCGTCCCGGACCGCTGCCGCCCGGAGGTACACCGCGGCGGCAGGCGACAGCCGCTTGCTGGCGAACAGCAGGGACGCGGCGGTGAGCGCGCCGTCGCCTTGCGGGGCGAAGGGGGTGTCCAGCCGCGGCACGTCGGCTGCCAGGGTGGGGCGGAGTTGGTAAGGCAGCGAGTAGGGCGCGGCGGCGAGCACCGCGGCGAGCAGGGAGGTGGGCAGCGCGGGGGCGGAGCGGCAGGGTGCGCAGCCGGGCGCCCGGGCGCATCGGGCCCGTGGAGAGGCGTCACGGTGTGCGGAACGCACCGGGGCGGGCCCGAGGGGCGTCTCGGGGACGTCCGTGTGGCCAGGGCGGACCGGGTCCCAGGCCCTGCTCCCGCGCGTGGCGCGCGCGCTTGCGCGGGCGCCGGCGTTCACCGCCCCGCGCCGCAGTCCGGGCAATACGTGGCGGTGGGTGGCCAAGCGTGCCGGGCCCCAGGGCGGGCGGCGCTCAGGGCGCGGTGCAGGCCTCGCCGTCGGTGACGCGCTGCACCTGCCGCAGCACCTCGTCCCCGGGCAGCAGCGCGTTGCCGGGCGCGCTGGAGAGCCGGAAGCCGCCGTCCTCTCGCGCGTAGAAGCCGTCCACGTGCAGCTGCAGCCGGCCGGCAGACTGCATGAAGAAGAACAGCCCCTCCGTCCCCTCCGGCGCCTCGCCCAGGTTGCCCTCCACCGCGAAGGCCTCCGTCCCGCCGTCCCAGGTGGAGGGCCAGGTGCGGTCTGCCGTGAAGGAGAAGGCGCGGAAGGAGGTGGGGCACTCGGCGGCCCCTGCCTCGGACAGTTCGCCGCGCGCGCCCAGGCG
>VGRA01000892.1 GCA_016875515.1 Deltaproteobacteria bacterium
GGACACGTCCGGGGGACGGGCGTCCGCCCAGCCCTCCACCCCCACCCGCGCGAGCGCCCCGTCCACGTCCACCCCCGGCCCCTGCTGCGCCGCCAGCGCCACGTTCTCCCGCAGCGTGAGCCAGTCCAGGAGGGCGGGGGACTGCACGAGGTAGGGGAATTGCCGCCGCAGCGCGAGCCGGCCGGTTCGGGACAGGGTGTCCACCCGCTGCCCCGCGAGCAGGATCTCCCCCGCGTCCGGCTGCTCCAGCCCCACAGCCAGGCGGCATAGAACGCTCTTGCCCTGCCCGCTGCGGCCCACGACGTACGTGATCCGCCCGAGCGGCAGCCGCGCCGTCAGGCCTCGCAGCACGGGGGTGCCGTCAAAGGCCTTGTGCACATGTTGGAAATGCAGGGTGTCTCGTAAATCCATGAGGCTGCGTCGCCGAACGGTAACACCGGCGACATCCGGTGTGGCGGGACCTGCGCAGGCGGGTGTAGAAGGCCCACACGATGCCGCGTTTCCGGGTAGGACATCTGAACGTAGGGGGGGCGGACCTGCTGCTCGTTCCGTTCACCACGGAGTTCCTGAAGCTCCAGCCCTCCGAGCAGGGATCCGTCCACCGGCAGATAACGAACCTGTGCAAGATGGCGCGGCTGGCGGGTAACGTCATACCGGTGTGGCAGACGGCCTCCGGCTCCATGGCCTTCCTGGCCGAAGAGCGCTTCCACCCGGTGTTGCGCGAGAAGCTCTCGCTCGCCTTCCTGCAGCAGTGCCTCAACCGCGAGGTGATGACCCCGGAACTGGGGCCGCTGGTGCAACGGGTGCTCGCCGAGGTGTCCATGGAACCGACCGTGGCCACCGTCCCGGCGCGGGGGGACGCGGAGTTGGGGGGCCCGGTCCCGCCTTCTCCTGCACCGTCCGGTCCCCCGGCAGCACCCGCGGTGAGCAGCAGCTTCCCCCAGCCCACCTACGCCCCCAACAACCTCTTCCCCCGGTGGGACCGCGGCTTCCCCACGCGGGTGGTGACCATGCTGTTCACCGACGTGGTGGACTCCACCAAGCTCAAGCAGCAGATGGGGGACCGGCGCGGCACGGAGGTCATCCGCAAGCACCATGATCTCATCCGCCGGCTGCTCGCGCAGGTGCCGGGAGGGCACTTCATCAGCACCTCGGGGGACTCGTTCTTCTGCATTTTCGTGACGCCCTCGGAGGCGGTGAAGTTCGCGCTCAGGATGCAGAACACCATCCGTGGACACATCTTCGAGGACGGGATCCGCATGGCGGACCGCGTGGGGATCCACCTGGGGGAGGTCTTCGTCGAGGAGCGGGGGGCCGGGGCGGAGAAGCCGCTGGATCTCCACGGGATCCAGGTGGACACCACGGCGCGGATCATGAGCCTGGCCAGTGCGGACCAGATCCTCATGTCCCGGACCACGGCGGAGAACGCGCGGCAGGTGATGCGCGGGATGCAGATTGAGGGGCTCGCCAACATCCAGTGGGTAACCCACGGCCACTACGACATGAAGGGCGTGGAGGACCCCATCGAGATCG
>VGRA01000893.1 GCA_016875515.1 Deltaproteobacteria bacterium
CTGCCCCGCGGGCTTCGGGCTGCAGGCGGCGCAGTAGAACGCCGGGATCTGGTGGCCCCACCACAGCTGGCGGCTGATGCACCAGTCCATGATGTTGCGCATCCAGGAAAAGTAGGTGTTCGCCCAGTTCTCAGGGACGAACTTCGTGCGGCCCTGCTCCACCGCCTGGATGGCCGGCGTGGCCAGGGGCTCTATCTTCACGAACCACTGAGGGGACAGACGGGGCTCCACCACCGTCGTGCAGCGCTGGCAGCCGCCCACGGACAGCTTGTGCTTGTCCTCCTTCTCCAGCAGGCCCTGTTCCACGAGGTCCGCGAGCACCTTCTTGCGCGCCTCGTAGCGGTCCAGGCCGGCGTACGCCCCCGCCTCGCGGTTGGTGCGCGCCGCGTCGTCGAAGATGGAGACCATGGGCAGGCTGTGGCGCAGGCCCGTCTGGTAGTCGTTAAAGTCGTGCGCGGGGGTGACCTTCACCACGCCCGTGCCGAACGCCGGGTTCACGAGCTCCGCGTCCGCGATGACCGGGATCTCCCGCCCCACCAACGGCAGCTTCACCTTCTTGCCGATGAGGTGCTTGTAGCGCTCGTCGTCGGGGTGCACCGCCACCGCGGTGTCACCGAGCATGGTCTCCGGACGCGTGGTGGCCACGACCAGCTCGCCGCCCTCCACCGGGTAGCGGATGTGCCAGAGGCTCCCGTCCTTCTCCTCGTGCTCGACCTCCAGGTCGGACAGCGCCGTACGGCAGGAGGGGCACCAGTTAATGAGCTTCGCCGCGCGGTAGATCAGCTTCTCCTCGTGCAGCCGCACGAAGACCTCGCGCACCGCGCGGGAGAGGCCCGGGTCCATGGTGAAGCGCTCGCGCGTCCAGTCCAGCGAGGCGCCCAACACCTTGTGCTGCTCGCCGATGCGGGCCCCGTATTTCTCCTTCCAGGTCCAGACGCGCTGGAGGAACTCTTCGCGGCCCAGGTCGTGGCGGCTCTTCCCCTCCGTCTTCTTGAGCTCCTTCTCCACCACCATCTGCGTGGCGATGCCGGCGTGGTCCGTGCCCGGGAGCCACAGCACGTTGAAGCCGGACATGCGCTTCCAACGGGAGAGGATGTCCTGGATGGAGGCCGTCAGCGCGTGCCCCAGGTGCAAGCTGCCCGTGACGTTGGGCGGCGGGAGCACGATGCAGAAGGGCGGCTTGTCGCTGGAGGCAGCGGCGGTGAAGTAGCCCTTCTCCATCCACACCGGATACCAACGTCCCTCCACCTCGGTGGGATCGTAGGACTTCGACAGTTCCTGTTCGTTCATGGCTCCCAGCCGCTTCAGCGGTCCTTGTTGCGCTCCGCGATCAAGCGCTCGAGCTGCTCGCGAATGATGGATTCAGCGAGAGGAGGGATAACCTCCCAGGCAACGCGCTCGATCACCTCTCGAGAGGCCTGCGAGAGGGCGAGCCGAAGCTGAGCCTCTCCGCCGTCCGAGGCGGATACGGCGAGCGGTGGACCCGGCGGTGGACCCGGCGGAGGACCCGGCGGTGGACCCGGCGGAGTAC
>VGRA01000894.1 GCA_016875515.1 Deltaproteobacteria bacterium
ATGCCAGAAGTTCAGCACACAGGCCGGGGTGATCTGGGGCTAGCATGCGGCAACCCGGTCCCATGCCCTGCCCCAACGCCAGCGTCCTGCGGGACTTCCAGCTGGACAAGCTCACCCCGGACCTGCAAGCGCGCATTGCGGACCACGTGGGGCGTTGCGGCCTGTGTTCGGGCACCGTGCAGCGGGGCCGCGGTCGCACCTCGGGGGACAGGGCCCGCGCCCAGGCCCCGGGCGAGCCGGATCCGGGGGACTCGCTGCCGGTGATCTCCGAGGCAGACGAACTCGTCGACCCGCTGATCGGCACCCGGGCCGGCGAGTACGAGATCGTCGAGCAACTCGGCCAGGGCGGGATGGGCGTGGTGTACCTGGGGCGCCACCCGCTCATTGGCAAGGAGGTGGCCCTCAAGGTGCTCCGCCCCGACGCGGCGGAGAACGCAGACCACGCGCGCCGGATGCTGAAGGAGGCCCAGTCGGTCAACGCCATCCGCCACCGGGCCATCGTGGACATCTTCGGCTACGGGCAGCTGCCGGACGGGCGCCACTACCTGGCCATGGAGTACCTGCAGGGGGAGCCGCTCGGGCAGTGGTTCCGCCGCACGTTCCCCGCCCCCATCGACCTGGTGTTGGAGTTGATGGAGGCACTCTGCAGCGCGCTGCAGGCGGCGCACGCGGCCCGCTTCATCCACCGGGATCTCAAGCCGGGGAACGTCTTCGTCCACGAGGACGACCGGGGCCGGCTGGAGGTGAAGCTGCTGGACTTCGGGCTTGCCAAGCAGGTGAGCGAGAAGACCACCGGGCGGGCGCTGGGTACGCCCAACTACATGGCGCCGGAGCAGATCCACCTGCGGGTGGACGTCTCCGCGCAGACGGATCTCTACTCGCTCGGGGTGCTCGCGTACGAGCTGGTCACCGGGGACCTGCCCTTCGGCACCAAGCCGGACATCGGCAGCATCCTGCGCGCGCAGCTGGAAGAGGCGCCCCGGCACCCGTCCCAGCTGAGGGCAGATCTTCCCCCGGCGCTGGAGGAGCTGCTGCTCTCGCTGCTGGAGAAGGGTCCGTCCCGCCGGCCCGCCTCGGCGGAGGTGGTGCGCCAGCAGGTCCGGGACATCCGCGCATCCATCACCTCCCCGTCCACTGCGCGCGCGGGGTCCACCCCGTCTGCTTCACCTGGGGCCGGGGGCGCGCCCCAGCGCCCCTTCCCGTGGAAGCCGCTGCTCGCCGGGGGCGTGCTGCTCGCCGCCGGTACGGTGGGGATGCTCGCGTTGCTGGAGGACGGGGGCGCCCCCGCAGGATCGTCCAACGCCTCTCCGGGTAGCGCAGCCGTTTCAGCCACGCAGCCGCGGGCGTCTCCGGCCACACCCGAGGTGATGCCAGAGGTGAAGCAAGAGGCGACGCCCGCCGCGGTCCCGGCGTCCCCAGCAACCACCCCGGCCGCGGAGGTGAAGGCCGCGGCGGCCGCTCCTCACGCCGCTCCGGTTCCCGCCGCAGCGCTGGAGCAGCGCAGCGCTGCGCCTTCGGGGACGGCCCC
>VGRA01000895.1 GCA_016875515.1 Deltaproteobacteria bacterium
ACCAGCTCCCGGAAGCCCTCCACCCGGCCCATCACCTTGAAGGTATAGACCGAGGGGTACTCGATGAGGACCTTGGGCGTCTGGTCTGCCATGGCGCGCTAGAGCAGGTTGGCCGCGAGTTCCGCGAGCGCGCTGCGCTCTCCCTTCGTCATCGTCACGTGGCCGGCGATCCGCTCGGCGCGGAAGCGGTTGACCACGTGCACGAGCCCGTTGTTGGTGGCGTCCACGTACGGGTTGTCGATCTGGAACGGGTCACCGGTCAGGACGATCTTCGTGTGGTCCCCCACGCGCGTGATGATCGTCTTCACCTCGTGCGGGGTGAGGTTCTGCGCCTCGTCTACGATGATGAACTGGCTGGGGATGCTGCGTCCGCGGATGTACGTGAGCGGCTCGATCTGAAGGATCCCCAGGTCGATCAGCTCGTGGTAGCCACGCCCGGCCTTCTTGTCCGCGCGCGACAGGTTCATCAGGAACTCCACGTTGTCGAAGATGGGCTGCATCCACGGGTTGAGCTTCTGCTCCACGTCCCCAGGCAGGTAACCGATGTCCCGCCCCAGCGGGAAGATGGGGCGGCTGACCAGCAGCTTCTGGTACGTCCCCTCCTCCGTCACCTTCTGCAGCCCGGCGGCGATGGCGAGCAGCGTCTTGCCCGTGCCCGCCTTGCCCACCAGGGACACCAGCTTGATGTCGTCGTTGAGCAGCAGGTCCAGCGCGAAGGACTGCTCCATGTTGCGCGGGCGGATCCCCCACGTCCCCTCGCGCGCGGTGCGCATGAGCGGCACGGCCCGGCCCGCCCCGTTCACGCGCGCCATGGCGGTGTGGGACGGGTTGGCCTCGTCCTTGAGCAACAGGTACTGGTTCGGGGAGAACTCCAGCCCGGGCAGTTCCACCTCCGCCCCCGCCTTGTAGATCTGGTCCACCCGGTCCCCGGGGACGAACAGCTCCGAGTAGCCGGTGTAGAGCTCCGTTATCTCCACCCGCTCGCTGTCGTAGTCCTGCGCGGACAGCCCCAGCGCGTCCGCCCGGATCCGCAGCCCGATGTCCTTGGTGATGAACACCGTGGGGAGGGAGGGATCCTGGTCCCGGATGTCCAGGGCCACGGCGAGGATCCGGTTGTCCATCAACTGCCCATCCGCCATGGAGCGGGGCAGGTCCCGCGTGGTGAAGCAGACGCGCAGCAGCCCCCCGCCCGGCATGGCCACCCCCTCGCCCAGGGAGCCCTCCGCGCGGAAGCCGTCCAGGTAGCGCGCCACGAGCCGGGCGTTGCGCCCCAGCTCCGACAGTTCGCGCTTGAACTTGTCTATCTCCTCGATGACGTAGATCGGGATGATGATGTTGTTGTCGTCGAAGCTGTAGATGGACCGCGGATCATGCAGCAGGACGTTCGTGTCGAGGACGAAGTTCTTTCGGGCCATGCCGGGGCGGTCCACCTCAGTCCAGCGGGTTCGCGTGGGACTATAGCCACGCGCATCCGTGATGTGCAGCACGGATCAGGCGTAACGGATCTCCTTGACCTCCAGTTCCA
>VGRA01000896.1 GCA_016875515.1 Deltaproteobacteria bacterium
AGCGAGAAGTGGGCCTCGTACGTAGCGCGCGCCGCGTCCCCGAGCCCGGCCCACTCGCCGGCGCGGGCGAGCAGTGCCTCCGCGGCGGCGAGCAGCGCGGCGGGGGAAGGCGAGGGCGCGAGCTGCAGGCCGGGGAGCCCCGCCCAGAGCGGCTCGGAGAGCGGGCCGAGGTTGCCGCACACGGGGCGGCCATGGGCCAGGGCGGCCATGAGGGAGGTGCGCCGCGTGGTGACGCCGTCCACGAAGGGCTGGAGCAGGACGTCCGCGGCGAGCAGCCCGAGCGACACCTCCCCCGGGGCCTCTCCCCCGGGAACGTGCAGCCTCGTGGATAGGTCCGGGTGCAAGGCGAGGAGCTGCCCGCGGAAGCGCGCGGCCCCGCGCCCGAGCAGCAGCGCGCGGCGCCGGGGGGCTGCCGCCAGCAGAGCAGGGAGGACGGCGGCGAGTGGCCCTGCCACGGCCTCACCGTAGGTGCCGAAGTGGCCCACCCAGCTGGCCTCTCCGTCCAGCGGCAGCCCCAGCCGGGACCGCGCCTGCGCCTTGCCCGGGGCAGACGGCGGCGGCAGGAGGTTGCTGGGGATGGGGCAGTGGACCACCTCGCCCTGCCACCCCAGCGCCCGCAGGAGGGGCGTCCAGGCCTCGGTGCTCACGCACACCGCGTCCGCGCGGTGCAGCAGCGCGCGCGCCATGGCCTGCTGGGTCCGCGCCAGCACCCGGTGCCGCAGCGGCTGGCCCGTCACCACGGGGAAGTGCACCTCGTGGAAGAGGACCAGCAGCTTGCCCGGCACGGCGTTCAGCACCAAGGGGAAGGCGAGGTTGAGCCCGCGGGCCCCCAGCCCGAATGGGGAGTGGTGGAAGAGCATCACCCGTGGGTCACGCGCCTGTGCGGCGGCCAGCGCCGCGGCCGCCCGCGGGCCGAAGCGGTCCGGCAGCCCGTTCACGCGCACGGGCGAGCCCGCGGTCCCCCCGGACGGGTAGTCCGGCACGTGGACCTCCACCGCGTCACCGGCCGCGGCGAGCGCCTCCGCCTGCAGGCCAGCGAAGTCCGCGACGCCGCCTTGCTGCGGCGCGTACTCGCCAGTGATGATGCGCCACCGCTCCATGTCCTCGAAAGCTGGCACCTTAGACCCAAACCCCCCGCCCCCGCGCATCCTCGTCTTCGCCACCCAGGGGCACGGCGGGAACGAGGAGCAGCGCATCCTGGGCCTGCTCGAGCGGCTGCCGGGCGTGACGCTCGTTCCGTACCGGCGGGGGGACCGGCTGGGGATGGCGCGCGCGCTGTTGCGCGCCGTGCGCGAGCACCGGCCGGACCTGGTCGTGATGGAGGGATCCGGCCTGCCGGGGGGGGCGGCGCTGCTGCTCTCCCGGCTGCTGCACGGCATCCCGTACGTGGTGAGCAGCGGCGACGCGGTGGGGCCGTGGATTGGGCAGCACTTTGCCGGGCTGGGCGTGCCTGCGGCCCTCTATGAGCGGCTGCTGTACCGCTTCAGCGCGGGCTTCATCGGCTGGACGCCGTACCTGGTGGGG
>VGRA01000897.1 GCA_016875515.1 Deltaproteobacteria bacterium
CGGGGGGAGTGCTTCCGCGGCTTCCAGTCCCAGCCGGAGGGTGGGACGGTGCAGCAGCGCGTGGAGGAGGTGCTCGCGGCGCTGCAGATACCGGGGCGCCCCACCGCGGCCTCCCGCACCGACAAGGGGGTGCACGCGCGCATGCAGGTGCTGCGCTTCCGGCGGGCCGAGGGCTGGAACGCACGGGCGCTCTCTCACGCCCTGCGCGAGCGGCTCGGGCCCGCGGCCGGCGCCTGCTGCGTGCGCGAGGCGGTGGACGCCTTCCACCCGGCGTGGAGCGCCACCGGGAAGGAGTACCGGTACCGGATCTGGCCCACGGGTGCGGGGGCCGCGCCGCCCGGCTGCTGGCGGTTGGAGGAGAGCCCGAAGCTTTCGGGCGCACCGCTCGAGCCACAGCGGCTCGAGGCGGTGCTGCGCACGGCCGTGGGCACGCGGGACTTCTCAGCCCTCCATTCCGGCGAGCCCGCGCGCGAGGCGCGGACGCTCCACTCGGCAGAGGTGGTGCTGCTCCCGGACGGCCGATGGGACGTCCGCCTCGTGGGGGACGGCTTCGGCCGGCACCAGGTCCGGGTGATGGTGGGGACGGCGGCGCTGGTGGCCGCGGGATTGGTCGCCGAAGCAGCCTGGGAGGCGGCGGTGCAGCGGGCCTCCCCGGTGGACGGGCTGCGCGCCCCTGGTGAGGGGCTGGTGCTGTGGGAGGTCCACTACCCGGCAGACCTGGATCCCTTCAGCCCGGCAGACCGGGCAGCCCCGGATGGGCTGCCGGACACCCCGCCCTTCCGCTAGTCGACCAGCCGGTCCTCGTACTTTTCCAGCAGATCCGAGATGGCCTCGCGGAGGTACTCGCTCTGCCGGATGCGTGTCTGCCTGGAGAGCTCCTTCAGGGACTCGAGCCGGTCGCGCTGCAGACGGAAGACAACGGAGGTGAGGTTTATGTCGTTCATTGTGGGCGCCCTCCTACAGGCACGCACAAATTCACACCTCCTGCGACAGGATCAACTATTCGTCCGCTTTTTCTTCCGCCGCGCACCGGCGAGCAGCAGCCCGGCCATCAGCAGCGGCGCGCCGCTCACGGCCGAGCAGCCGGCGGAGCCACTCCCGCTGGACGCAGCGTCCCCCTCCGCTGCCTCAGCACGCACCGCCACGGCGGGCGGTCGCCAGCGCGCGGTGGCCGCGTGGCCTACCTCGTCCCGGACGTGCACCTCCACGCCCCCGGCCGCCTCCACCGCGGCGAGATCGATCACGCGCGCCTCGCCCCACGCGGTCAGCGCCCCCTCGCCCACCCTGTAGGCCCACTGCAGCGCGGCGTCCGGTGAGACGGTGTCATGGGCCACGGCGTCCAGGCGCCCCGCGGCGCGCTCCGCCCGCAGCGTCAGCTCGGGCGGGACCAGGTCCACCACCGCCTGGACGGACGCGGGCGCAGAGACCTGCTCCGGGGCCTCCGGCATGCGCGCGCGCACGTGGACCACATGACGTCCCTGCAGCAGCAGCGCGGGATGGGAGACGTGCAGCGCGTTGTC
>VGRA01000898.1 GCA_016875515.1 Deltaproteobacteria bacterium
AACCTGGGGGCCAACTTCTCCGCGCTGCTGTCCGCGGCGCAGGCGCTGGGGGTGGACTACCAGATCGGCGTCACCACCACGGGGGTGGTGCCCAGCCCCGGCAGCTGGGCCACCTGTCCGGGCGGCGCGGAGGGGGGAGAGAAGGGACGGCTGTTTCCCGTGGACGGGACGCGCCCGCGCATCCTCACGCCGCTCACGCCCAACGCCGCGGCGGTGTTCCGCGAGAACACCGCGGTGGGGGTGTGCCACTGGGACGAGCAGGGGCTGGAGGCGGCCTACCTGGCGCTCTCGTCACCGCTCGCGGACAGCGCGGACGATCCCACCACGCCGCTCGCCGCGGACGGCAACGGGGGCTTCGTCCGGGACGGCGCACGGCTGGCGCTGGTGTTCGTCTCGGACGAGGAGGACGCCTCGCCGCGCCCCCTTGCCTTCTACGAGTCCTTCTTCAAGGGGCTGAAGGGGGGAGATCCCACCCTGCTGAGCGTGTCCGCCATTGTCGGGACGTCACCGCTGGCCGGCTGTCCCACCGCCTCCAGCGTGGGGGCCCGCTACGCTGCGCTCGCGCAGGCCACCGGGGGGAGCGTGCAGCCCATCTGCACCCAGGACTGGGCGGGCGCGCTCTCCATGCTGTCCACCACCGCCTTTGCCCCGCGGCGCATCTTCCCGCTCTCCGGGACGCCCGGCAGCGGCATGGGCATCCTGGTGGAGGTGTCCGGGGTGCAGCAGGCGAGCGGCTGGCACTACGACGCCACCCTGCGCGCCATCGTCTTCGACCCGGGCTCAGAGCCGCCACCCGGGGCGCTCGTCCGGGTGACCTATCCGTTGGGTTGCTGAGCCACCAGCGCCCTCAGGCGTGGCGCGAGCCGCTCGGCCACGCGGGGGAGATCCTCCAGGGCCTTCACCGGCTCGAAGCGGCTGCGCTCCGGCGGATCCCGCGGCACCTCCAGGAACACCACGGGCAGCACCGGCCGGCCTTCGGCGTCCACCACGCTGGAGGCCTCCGCCGTCACCTGCTCCAGCTGGAACACCTCCGCCTCGTCCACCTTCTTCTTCACCACCCGCCACGGCACCGCCACCTCGCGCGCGAGCAGGGCCTCCAGCGAGAAGAAGATGTTGTTGGTGGAGATGGTGGCGTGCTGGGCCGGATCCACCTTCTCCACCAGCTGCAGCACCCCGCCCACGCGCAGGGGGGCGGCCCCGGCGTCCAGCGTGCCGAACGTGTTGCGGCGCGGCGTCAGCTCCACCGTCATGGGGTGGCCCAGCTGCAGGTGCATCCCCACGACCACCGGGTCCACGGTGGCCGCGAGGTTGTCCACGTTGGAGAAGTAGACGTGCCGGACGCCGCGGGCGGCCAGCACCGGCCCCACGGTGGTCCGCAGCGCGCGGAAGAAGTCCCCGTGGCCGGCAGGGGCGAAGGACCGTTCCCCCTCGGCGTCCCGGTACTCGGTCCAGTCCCGGTTGAGCCGGGGGAACATCCGCTGCTGGAAGAGGTAGACCTCCGGGGCCTCGGGAG
>VGRA01000899.1 GCA_016875515.1 Deltaproteobacteria bacterium
CCAGGTCGCCCCGGAGCCGTCGCCTGCGGCCGCGGCACAGCCCGCGCCCGAGTCTGCGCTGGACCTGGGGGCGCAGATCTCCTCGGAGCTGGGGGAGGCGCTCGGAGACGTGCCGGAGGCCGGCACCGGCGAGCGGCAGGTCTCCGTGGAGGAGGTCTTCACCGAGTTCAAGAAAGGGCTCGCCCGGGTGGTCAAGCCGGAGGACGTGGACACGCACTACGATCTCGGCATTGCCTACAAGGAGATGGGGTTGCTCGAGGACGCGCTCTCCGAGTTCAACGTGGCCCGGCAGGGCTGCGCGGGCAAGCGCAAGGAGGTGGACTGCCTGGCCATGGTTGCCCTCCTGCAGGCGGCCTCCGGGCAGCACGAGGCGGCGGTCCAGACCTACGCCCACGCGCTCCGGTCACCGCACGCGGCGGGCGAGGTGCAGAAGGCCCTCTTGTACGACCTTGCAGCCACGCGGGAGCAGATGGGGGCGGCGGGACGCGCGCTGACCCACTACCTGCGGGTGCTCGGGCTGGACGCCGGGTACCGGGACGTGGGGCGGGTGGTGGCGCGGCTGCGGGCCCGGGTGCAGCCGGAGGCAGACCCGCTGCCGGGGCCCACCCCGTGAGCGGCCGGGCGGGCGCCGCGGGCTGGATGCGCTGCGGGGCCCCGCTAAACTGGCGCGCGTGACGCCTGCCTCCTTCCTGCGCCCGCGGCGGCTGCTGCTCTTGGCGGCGCTGCTGTGCGTGCTGGCGCCCTGGGCGCTGGGGACGCGGTACGCGTCCGAGCAGGCATGTGCGGCGGCGAAGGCGCAGCTGCCCTTGCTGCTGGGGGCGGAGGTGGCCATCGGGCGCTGCGAGCTGGAGCCGTTCTCTGGCGGCGTCGTGCTGCAGCATCTGCAGGTGCGCCCGCTCGGGACGGAGGCGGGGGCGCCTCCCCTGTTCGCCGCGGAGGAGGCGGCGCTGTCCGGCGCCTGGCTGCGCCCGGAGGTGCGGGCGCTGGAACTGGGGCGGCTGCGGCTCATCCGCCCGAGGGTGTACCTGGACCTGCGGCGGGAGCGCCCGGCGTCCGCGCGCGCGCCTGCGTGCCCGCTCGAGCCGCTGAAGCGGGTGGAGGTGGCGGCGCTGTCCGTGCAGGACGCCTCCGTGGAGGTGCTCCTGCCAGGGGAGCGGGCGGTGCGGGTGGCGGGGCTGCAGCTGTCCGCGACGCAGGTGCGCGGGGATGCGGAGTTCGAGCTGTCGGCGAAGGGGGCGGAGGTGGTACCGGCCGCGGGGCAGGCCGCGCTGCCCCTCTCTCGCCTGCTGCTGCGGGGCACCTTCTCCCCTCGGGACGAGCGGGTGGAGTTCCGCCGGGCGGAGGTGGGCATGGACGCGGCGCTGCTGTCCTGGACGGGGGCGGTGGAGACGCTGTGCACGCCGGAGCTGGCGCTCGAGGCGCAGCTGTACCTGCCGGTGGCGACGGCGGCGAAGGCGGTGCTGCTGCCCACACCGCTGGGGGGACACGGGTGGGCGCGGGTCTCGCTGTCC
>VGRA01000900.1 GCA_016875515.1 Deltaproteobacteria bacterium
CGGTACTACGCCGAGGTGCTGGACCGGCGCCGCCCGTCTGCCATGGGGGCCCGCGCCGGCGAGAGCCGCGCCTTCTGGGCCGTCTCCTGGAAGGACGACGCCCTGTGGATCCTCTGGCTGGACGCGCGCCGGGGGGACGAGGCAGGGGACTGCCTGCGGGCGGCCCGCGCCGCCGCCGCGGAGGCCGGGGTGAACCAGGTCTGGCTGTGGGATTGCAGCGCACACGGTCCCTGGGCAGGGGCGTTGGACGGCACCGCCCTGCAGGAGCGGGTGGGGTACCTGCCCATGCTGCACGGCTACCGGGACGGGGTGGAGGTGTCCGCCTGGCCCGTCATCCCGCGCGCCCTGTGGATTTGAGACATCCGGTAAGCAACCGGTTCTCTCACGCGGCGATAATGGGCACATGGGGACCTACCGCATCCGTTCCGGTGACACCTTGTGGGCGCTCGCGCAGAAGCACGGCACCACGGTGGACGCGCTGCTGCGCGCCAACCCGCAGATCACCAACCGGCGGTTGATCGTCACCGGGCAGAAGCTGGAGATCCCCGGGTACCGGGACGAGTTCGTGCCCGCCCGGCCAAGCCGGCCGGCGCGTCCTGCCCGTCCCACCGGCCCGGTCCCGGCCCCCCCGTCCGGCGGCGAGCGGCGCGGTGCCTCCGCCCCGTTCGAGATCGCCAAGGACTTCCTCGGCTGGAACGCCAGCCGGTTGAAGGTGGCGGCGAACACGGTGGGCAAGGCCATGTTCGACTGGGTGCCGAACAACGTGAACTGCGCCAACTTCGTCTCCGGCGTGCTGGTGGCAGCCGGGCAGCTGCCCCGGGTCCAGGTGGACGCGTCCGTCCGCGGCCTGATGACGAAGCTGGACAACAACCCCGACTACCGGCGCGTCTCGTTGAGGGACGCGCGCCCCGGGGACGTGGTCTCCATGAAGACGCGGGGCGGCCACCACGTGGTGTTCTTCGCCGGGTGGCGGGACGGGCGGCCGCTGTTCCTGGGCTCCAACAACGTCAACGCGGACGGCACGCAGAAGGTCTCGTGGGGCCAGTTCGACTACCCCATCCTGACCATCCACCAGTACCGCCGCTGAGCCCCTGCGCGCGGGTGCGCACGCAACAGGTCGCCGGGTTCCTCCGAGAATGGCCGCAGGAGGAACACAACGATCAGGAGTACCCATCGCATCCACTCAGGTGAGACGCTGTCCACCATTGCCCGGCGCCGCGGGACGTCCGTCCCGGCGCTGATGCGGGCCAACCCCCAGGTCCGCAACGCCCACCGCATCACGGCGGGGGCGCGGCTGAACATCCCCGGATCCTGCGACGAATTCGTCCGGAGCGGGACGCCGGCGGGACGCACCGCGTGGCCGCAGGCGCCTGCTGCCGCCACGGGCAACCGCTTTGCGGGCACCGCACCGGCGGGGAGCGCGGGCGGGACGGAGCGCCGCGGCGGTGCCTCGCGCGCGTTGGACGTGGCCCGGCAGTTCGTGGTCTGGAACGCCAGCCAGCTGAAAC
>VGRA01000901.1 GCA_016875515.1 Deltaproteobacteria bacterium
CCCCGAGCTCCAGCATGTTCCACACCTGGTTCAGGTAGGAGATGGAGCGGTTGGCGTGATGGCCGGTATCCAGCGCGTTGCACTGGGCCCAGCGCGCCTTCAGCTCCTTGATCTTGTCCATGGTCTTCTGGAGCCGGTCGTTGTACCGGACCACGGTGACGTTCTCGGTCATCACGTCCCCGAGCTCGCGGGCGATCTGGAAGGCGTTCTCCTTGCCAGACATCTTCTTAAGCGTCTCGAAGCGGTCCACCCAGTACTTCCGGGCGTTCTCGAACACCGCCTCCGGCACCTTCCCGGGGGCGTTGTTCTTCGAGTAGGCGACCATGGACGGCCCGGCAAGCATGCCGCCGTAGATGCAGCTGAGCAGCGAGTTGGCGCCGAGCCGGTTGGCGCCGTGGTAGGCGTAGTCTGCCTCGCCCGAGGCGAAGAGGCCTGGGATGTTGGTCTGCTGGTTCTTCGGGCTGCCGTCCACCGGGGTAGCGGTGCGGGGATCCGCGTCATAGCCCACCCAGAGGCCGCCCATGGAGTAGTGCATGCCCGGGAAGATCTTCATGGGGGTGACACGCGGATCATCCCCCACGAATTTCTCGTAGATTTCCATCACGCCCTTGATCTTCTGGTCCAGCGTGCGGGCGGGGATGTGCGTGACGTCCAGGAACACCGCGTCCCGGCCGTCAATGCCCATGCCCATGTCACGGCAGACGGAGAAGATCTCGCGGGTAGCAACGTCACGGGGAACGAGGTTCTTGTACTTGGGGTACCGCTCCTCAAGAAAGAACCACCGTTCGGACTCGGGGATCTGGCGCGGGTCCCGCGTGTCCCCCTTCTCCTTCGGCACCCACACGCGCCCGCCCTCGCCGCGGACGGACTCGCTCATCAGCCGCAGCTTGTCCTCCGCCGGGATGGAGGTGGGATGCACCTGGATGAACTCGCCGTTGGCGTAGATGGCCCCGTCCATGAAAGCGCGCCCCGCCGCGGTGCCGGTGTTGATCACGGAGTTGGTGGACCGCCCGAAGACGATCCCGGGGCCCCCCGTGGCCAGACACACCGCGTCTGCGGGGAAGGTGCGGATCTCCATGGTCTTGAGATCCATGGCCACACTGCCCACGCAGCGGCCGGACTCGTCCTTCACCGTTCCGAGCCACTCCCAGTACTCGTACTTGGTGACCTTGCCCTCGGCCTCGTAGCGGCGCACCTGCTCGTCCAGCGCGTACAGCAACTGCTGGCCGGTGGTGGCTCCGGCGAAGGCGGTCCGGTGGTGCAGCGTGCCGCCGAAGCGGCGGAAGTCCAGCAGCCCTTCCGGCGTGCGGTTGAACGTCACGCCCATGCGGTCCAGCAGGTAGATGATGCCGGGGGCCGCGTGGCACATGCCCTTCACGGAGGTCTGCTCGGCGAGGAAGTCACCGCCGCGCAGCGTGTCCTTCACGTGGATGTCCGGGTGATCCCCCTCGCCCTTGGTGTTGACGGCGCCGTTGATGCCGCCCTGCGCGCACACCGAGTGGG
>VGRA01000902.1 GCA_016875515.1 Deltaproteobacteria bacterium
AGGCGGGAGGTGATGGCGTTCTTCAGCTTCATGGGCGGCCGCATCACCTCGTAGAGGTTGCCGTCAATGCGGAACCGCACGCGGAAGTCCTTCTCGTACGGCTCCACGTGGATGTCCGACGCGCCCTTCTTGATGGCGTCCAGCAGGATGAGGTTCACGAGCTTCACCACCGGGGCGTCGTCCGCCGCCTTGGCGATCTCGTTGAGGTTCTCCTCCTCCTCCTTGGAGACCTCGACGTCCTCCTCGGCCTCCACCTCGCCGACGATGTCCTCGAGCGACTGCTGCTTCTCCGCGTAGTACTTCTCGATGGCCTCCCGGATGGCCACCTCCGACGCCACCACCGGTTCAATGTTGTAGCCGGTGAGGAACTTCAGGTCGTCCTGGGCGAAGATGTTGGACGGGTCCGCCATGGCCACGATGAGGGCCGGCCCCGCGCGGTTGACCGGCAGCACCACGTGCTTGAGCGCCACCTCCTTCGTCACCAGCTTGATGACGTCCGGGTCGATGTCGAAGTCCTTTAGGTTGATGGCGGGCACGCCGTACTGCTTGGAGAGGAACTCCGTCAGCTTGGATTCCTCGATGGCCCCCGTCTTGATGAGCGCGGCGCCAATGCGCGTCCCGTTCTGGCGCTGCTCTTCCTGCGCCTTGCGCAGCTGCTGCACCGAGATGAGGTTCTCGCGGACGAGCAGTTCACCGAGGCGGCCACTGGACATGCTTTCATTACCTCGCGCGCGCCCCGGGCGGGGCGGCGTGACAGGGGGGACGGCAGGAAACCGGCAGATTACAGGGGCCCCCTTCCGCCCCTGTCAAGGACGCGGGGGGACACCCCGGCGCGCGCCACGGCGCCCCGGGCGGCCTCCACGTCCCGGCGGATCTGCCCCACCAACTCCGCCACCGAGCCGAACCGCTGCTCCGCCCGGAGCCGCTCGATGAACTCCACCCGCAGGTCGCGGCCATACAGATCCCCGGTGAAGTCCAGCAGGTGCACCTCCACCGTCACCTCCGTCCCACCGAAGGTGGGCTTCACCCCGATGTTGGCCGCCCCCGCCCGCCGCTCCCCCCACCCCGCCCTCTCGCGGAAGCGCGCCGTCACCGCGTACACCCCCGCCGCGGGGCGGAGCTCGTTCTGCGTGTCCACGTTGGCGGTGGGGACGCCTATCTGCCGGCCGCGCCCGTCCCCCGGCACCACCGTCCCATCCAGGTCGAACGTGCGCCCGAGCAGCGCCCGGGCCGCCTCCACCCGCCCCTCCAGCAGGTACTCCCGCACCCGGCTGGACGAGACCACCACCCCGTCCACCGTCACCGCGGGCACCACGTGCACCGCCGCCCCCCGCGCAGCCGCCGCCCGCCGCAGCGTCTCCACCGTGCCGCCGCGCCGCGCCCCGTAGGTGAAGTCCGCCCCCACCACTGCGTGCGCCGCCCCCAGTTGGTCGAACAGCTGCGCCTCGAACTTCTCGGGCGTGGTGCGCGCGTATTCAGAGGTGAAGGGTTGCACCACCACC
>VGRA01000903.1 GCA_016875515.1 Deltaproteobacteria bacterium
CCGGGTGGACCGCTGGCGCCCCGCTGGCGACCAGCCCGCGGGCCCGGTCCGCCTCGCGCGGGTCGGCCACCCGGGCGAGCTTGGCGGAGAGGCCCGGCGCCTCCGCGCCCGGCAGGCACTGGCAGACCCCGGCTGCATGTCACTGAGCGGGGAGCACGGTGCCTGCTTCACCCACCGGCCCGTGGGACCGGTAGCGCTGGCCGCGCTCTTCTGCTCCGAGGGGTTCCGGGGGGAGCCCAGCGTGGCGCGCCTGTCGGATGCCGCCCTCCAGCAGGGTCGCCGCGGTTGGACTGCGCTCGGCCGCGCCGGCATCCGCCCTGCCTTTGCCGCAGGCCAAAGCGCCGGCGAGCTCGCCGCTGCGGCAACGCTCGGGTTGGTGGAACTGCCGCCCGCCCGGCTCGCCGAGGTGGGCGCGCGCCTGGACGCGCTGGTCTCCCCGCCTGGCTCTCCCGGCGCCGTGGTGCTGCTCTCGGTGCTCGGGGCCGCACCGGTCAGCGTGGAGGCCGCCCTGCACGCAGCCCCTGGCCTGTACCTCTGCGCCGATGACTCTCCGCGCCACCAGTTGCTCTGCGGCGCGCAGGCGCGCATCCACGAGGCGTCCCGCCTGCTCGGTGCGGGCGGAGCGCTGTGCCGGGAGCTCCCCTGGCCCATTGCCCCGCACTCGCCGCTGTTCCTGCCTGCCGCGGACGCGCTGGGCGCACTCTTCGACGCCTCCCCCGTCCTGCGGCCCGCCGCCTGCCTCTTCTCCAGCGCCTCCGCCCGGCCGTTCCCCTTCGAAGCCCCGGCCGCGACGCGGCGGATGCTCAAGGACCAGTGGACCCGGCCCGTCCGCTTCCGCGAGACGGTGGAGGCCCCCTATGCCGAGGGGGTGCGGGGCTTCCCCGAGCTGCCCGGCCAGCAGGGGCTCGCCGGCTACGCCACCGACACGCTGGGGGCCCGGCCCCACCTGGCCGCGACGCTGGGAGGCGGCAGCCCGCTGGCCCTGGCGCACCTGGCCGCCCAGCTCTGGGTCCACCAAATGCCGGTGGACCTAGCGCCGTGGCGCCCGCCCGTGGAGTAGAAGCAGCGCTCGGCGCCATGAGCCCTCCGCCCCGCCCAGCCCTCGACGCGGTCCTCGCCTCGCTCGCGCTCGCGGGGGTGCCCCTTCCCATTTCGCCCTCTGCCACGCTCGAGCAGTCGGACATCCACTCCCTGCAGGCGCTGATTGCCCTGGCCGAGCTGCAGCGGGGACTGGGGCTGGGCACCGCGCTGCTCAAGCGCCTGGTTGCGCTGGGGCTGCCGCTGGGCCAGCACACGCCGGAGGGGATCGCGGAGATACTCGCGCAGCTGCTTCCGCCCGGCGGTGATCCCAAGTGAGTGGCCGCGCGCTGTCCCTTCCTGCCACGCGCACCGCGCTGTCACTCGCGGGGCTGGGCGCCGTGGCGGCCCTCACCTGGTTGTCCATCTCCCTGCAGCACCCGGTGGTCACCTTTCCCGGGATGATGGCGTTTCCGCTGCGTGCG
>VGRA01000904.1 GCA_016875515.1 Deltaproteobacteria bacterium
CATCCTCACCGCGGCAGAGTGCCTGCGCGCGGCCGCCCGCCGCCCCCAGCCGGGCCAGCACCGAGGCGGTGGGCAGGTCTGCCACCTCCCCCAGCGTGGACAGCCCCAGCGCGCGTAAGGACGCTGCTTCCCGCGGAGACACCTCCTCCAGCACGGACAGCGGCAGCGGGGCGAGCCGCTGCCGCTCCTCCCCGGGGAGCACGCACTGCACCCGCGCGCGGGACAGGCGGGCCAGCGCCCGGGCGGGGAAGGCGCGCGAGGCCACCACCGCCTGGCCGCGCAGCCCGAAGCCCTCCGCCGTGGAGAGCACCCGCCCTGCGAGGTTCTCCTCCGGCATCCCGGCCCCCTTGCACAGAGGCGCCGCGCTGGCGTCCAGGAACAGCCCGTCCGGCGGCACCGGTTGGAAAGCGGGGCCCCACGCCAGCAGCGCTTCTCCCAACGCGAGCAGCGCCCGGGCCTCCACTTCGGGATCAAACGGGAGGGACTTCAACTCCGGCACCCGCGCCCGGGCCGCGGCGAGCCCCATCCCGGGCTCCACCCCGGCCCGCAGCCCTGCCGAGGAAACGAACGCCACGCGCTGCTCCCCCCGGTGGGACTGGACCAGCGCGAGCGGTGCATGGCGCAGCCCGGGCAGATCCCGGACCGCCCGCTGCACGGGGAAGCGCGGCAGGTGCAGGTACAGCCGCCTCATCCGCGCCCCGCCCTTCCCCCGCGGACGGAGGAGAGGGACGGGAGCCGCACGTCCCGTCCGGGGCGGCTGGCCCGCAGCACCGGACCGTCCCGGGGCGGAACGGGGGCGAGGGGGTGCAGCCGAGGTGCGGAAGGCGGGGCAACCTCCTCCGGCGGCGGCTGTACCGAGGAAGGCGCGGCCGGGGGCGGCGCGGCGTGGATCACCTCCCAGCCGAGCGCCACCGCACTCCCCGCCCCGCCCCGGCGGCTCCGGGCCACCTCCAAGCGCACCCCGCCCAGCCCCCACGGCTCCAGTTCCAGCCGCAGCGCCCCCTCCGCGGGGCACTCCCTGGAGGAGAGCAGGAGCAGCAGCGCCCCGCCCTGGCCAGCCGCCTCTTGCAGCCTGCGGGCGTCCACCGGCGAGAGGCGGACCCCGGTGTGGGTGAGATCCAGCACCACCACGGCGAAGGCACCGCTGCGCAGCAACTGCACCGCCGCCCAGGCCAGCTGCCCCGGGGCGCGGGGCTGCACCACCAGGAGCCGCTGCAGGTCCACCCCCAGGGCCTGGGCGGACGGAGCGTAGAGCTCCTTCGGCCCGTCCACCCAGGCACACAGGCGCTGCGCCTCCATGGCCTCCGCCACCACCCGCAACGCCACGCTGGCGCGCCCGGTGGCCGCCTCCCCCTGCAGTTCCACCGTTTGGCCCAGCCAGAAGCCGCCATCCGGCAGCACGGCGTCCAGGGGGCCAATGCCCGTGCCAACCCGCCCCAACGTGCGCCGGGGGGCGGCCTGCATCCGCCGGATCTGCTCCCGGAGCCGCTCCACCACCCCC